>JAAUTF010000245.1 GCA_012031775.1 Candidatus Altimarinota bacterium
GGTGCCCCGTAGCACCGGCCTTTTGTGTTTTGATCTTGCCCGCGCGGGAGCGCAATTCGCCGGGCAATTGATACGTGTCAACGAAATTGGACACTCAAGACTGTTCACTTGTGCGATCAGAGCAATGACTGACGCGACCGTGAGCAGCCCCGACATGCGCATCCTTCTCATCCATCCCAACTACCATTCCGGCGGTGCTGAAATCGCCGGCAGTTGGCCGCCCGCCTGGGTCGCGTATTTGACCGGCGCGCTCAAGGCCAATGGCTTTGACGATGTGCGGTTCATCGATGCCATGACCAACGACGTTTCAGAGGAACGCCTGCGGGAGATGATCACCGAGGCGGCGCCCGACATCGTGGGCTGCACAGCCATCACGCCGTCCATCTACAAGGCGGAGCGGGTGTTGCAGATCGCGCGGGAGGAAGTGCCCGCGCCGTTCTGCTGCTTGGCGGTGTGCATGCCACCTTCATGTACAAGCAGGTTTTGCCCGAGGCGCCCTGGATTGACGCGATCGTGCGGGGCGAGGGCGAAGAGATCATGGTGAACGTGGCGAAGGCGGTGGCGGAAGGCCGCTGGCCGGAAGCGCGCGCCTCCATCAAGGGTCTGGCCTACATCGTGGACGGCGCCGTTTACGCCACACCCGCCGCTCCCACAGTCAAGGATATCGACAGCATCAAGGCCGATTGGTCGATCCTCGACTGGGACAAGTATAACTACATCCCGCTCGGCACCCGTGTGGCGATCCCCAACATGGCGCGGGGTTGCCCGTTCACCTGCAGCTTCTGTTCGCAGTGGAAGTTTTGGCGGGATTACCGGGTTCGCGATCCGAAGAAGGTGGTCGACGAGATCGTCGAATTGAAAGAACGGTTCAAGGTCGGCTTCTTCATTCTCGCGGATGAAGAGCCCACCATCAACAAGAAGAAGTTCGTGCAGTTCTGCCAGGAGCTGATCGATCGCGAGGTCGACATCCGTCTGGGGCATCAACACGCGCGTGACCGACATCCTCCGCGACGAGAAGGCTGCTGCGGTGCAAGCAGATCTGGCAACCTTGCAGAATCAGCTGACGGATCTGGAGATCGTGCTCTACCAGGGCAAGATCGAGGAGCAGACGGCCAAGTTTAGGGCGATCAACGAAAAGCTCTCGGGTTTGGAGCGCGACGCGCAGTTGTTGCGCAACTACCCGCCCGATGCGCTCGTTTCGCCCTTGCGCCAGAGCTACCAGAACATCAGCGGCAAGGCCTACAGCCAGATGCAATTCCTTTCTCCAGGCGTGCTGGCGCTTTTGCTGCAGCACCTGGCGATCACGCTTGGCGCGCTGACATTGGTGCGCGAGCGCTTACGTGGCGCGGTGGAGATCTTCAACGTTACACCGATCGACGCCGCACAGGTGGTGATCGGCAAATACCTGGCCTACTTAATTTTTATCGTGATCACCGGGCTACTACTGATGGGTGCTTTGGCGATCATCGGCGTACCATTGCCGGCAAGCTGGCCGCAATTCGTGCTGCTGGTCGTATTGCTTGCGCTGGCTTCGCTGGGCTATGGCTTCCTGCTCTCCGTGCTCTCCAATTCCGATAGCCAGGCTATCCAGTTCTCGATGCTGGCGCTGCTGCTAGCGCTCTTTTTTAGTGGCTTCTTTATACCGCTGGAAAATTTTGCGCCCTTTGTGCAGTGGATCGGCCTGAGTATGCCCATGACCCACGGCATCATCGGCCTGCGCGACCTGTTGCTGAACGGGGTGAATGTCGCTGTGCAAACCTGGTTGGCGCTCTCGCTGATGGTTGTTGTTACCTTTGCGGTCGTCGTCTTCGCCGTGCGGCGGCAGTTCCGCGACGCAGACTCGCGGTGAGCTTGTTGGTTGAATCGCAGAGAGCGCAGAGGACAAAGGTTTCTTTTGTTTTGATTCCCTGGTTCCCTAATTCCCTAGTTCTGTGTTCTCAGTTCTGTGTTCTCAGTTCTCTGCTCTGCGTTTGGCGGTAAGGAGGAAGCGATGGCAATTCATTCGGTCACACATATCGCGTTGCGCGTGCAAGATGTGCGTGCCGCGGAGGCTTTCTACTGCGAACTGTTTGATCTCACCGTCGCCTGGCGCGAGGCCGAAACAGCTGATGGCTGGCGAACATTGCCGGAGGGGAAGAGCTGGGACGATGCGCTTACTGCGGGTATCGACCTCCAGCTCGTGATGCTGCACAATGATGGTTTCGCCCTGGCACTGGAGGCTGTGCAGGCAGTTCAGGCCCAGGGTACGCTCTCGCATCTCGGGCTGCACGTTGACCAGAGCACCTTTGACGTGCTACAGCGGCGCGCTCCTCTGCTCGGCTGCTCAATGGTAACGGTTCAGCACCGCACAATTGTGTTCGATGATCCCTTCGGTGTGCGCTGGGAACCGACACTAACCACCTTCGCCGATCCACGCCAGCTCAGCAGCGGCGCGCGGTATGGGCACTGGTTACAGGTGTAGTTCATCAACAGCACGGCCACGACAGCATCGCTGTCGTGGCCGTGCATCGCTCTCCGATCTTGTTACTCCTGACTCCTGACTTCTGCCCCTACCGCCGCGGATCGTAGGCGTTCGGCTCGATGCGCAAGGGCGGCTCGAAGCTGCGCGCAATGAAGAGCCAGTTCACTAGTTTGAAGTTGGTATTGACGTTTTCCAGCTCGCCGTCGTCGTCCACCAGCACCGCCGGGTCGTTCGCGCCGTCCTGGGTGATAAAAATCCCGAAGCGGTACTCCGCGCCAAGCGATGCGGCGATGACTTCGGCACCGTCCGACTCTTCCACGCTATCGATCGTGCCGCCGCCACCGGTCACGCCGAAGCTGCCCAGGTAGCGGTTCTCGCCCTCGCGCGTGTAGACAGCGAAGGTGTTGTCGCCCTGGCTTGATGCGATCAGATAGCCGCGCCCACCGCTGCCGTAGTAGATCGTCAAGCCCTCTACGTCGGCTTTCAGGTTTGTACCTGCCGGTGCTACCTCGTCGATCAATATCCGCATGCTGCTGCCCAAGGTAGCCGCGTCCAGCTTCCAGATACCGCGACCCTCCTGGCCGGCATAGAGAAGGCCCTGCTGCTGGTCGACGACCATGCCCTCGAACTGCGATTCCTCAAGATCGTCGTCTACCAATGGGAACTCGGCGAGCCGCAATTGCTCCCAGGCCACCTGGCCGCTGCCGTTGTCGAAGAAGCGGAACTGGCCGAGCACATTCGTCGAGCGGCGGCTCACAAAGGCGTAAAACGTGCCCTGTGTACGATACAGCGCGATACCATAGGCTGTCGTCTGCTCGTCGAGCGCTGCGTCGTCGCCTGCGGTGAACACGCGCGGTTTACCTGGCGCGGTCACATCCCCTAGTGTGCGCGTCTGCGGGTCGACGACCCAGAAGCGCAACAGGTCGTTGGCGCGGTCGGTGGCGACGACGAGGTCGACCTTCTTGCCGCCGAGCGGGAAGTTGTAGACGATGTCGACATTGTTGTAGCGCTCGCTGCCGATCGGGTTGGGCACAATCGACTGCAATACGCGCCCGCGCAGGTCATAAACATCCAGGCCGCCGTCTTTCAGCACGCCGACGATAATGCTTTGCGATGGTGTTGTCGGGTGGATCCACACTGCCGGGTCGTCGGCGTCGCCAAGGCGCTCGCCGTTGGGTGCGATCTCGAACTCGTCGAGCACGTTCTGCGTCTCACGGCGCGCCGGTACAAGCGGCAGCGCGTCGACATCGGCCCAGACCAAGCGGTGATCCGAGCTGGGGAAACCGCCAGGCAGGCCCGGAGTAAAGGTGCCGACGAGGCGGAAGAGTGGGTCGCTGCTCAGCGGCCAGAACACACCCGCATCGACGATACGCAAGGCGCGTGAAGGCAACACATAATCGGCGCGCAAATTGCCCGGCGTGTTATCGGCGAAATCGGCCGTATCGAAGGCCGGGTCGCCAGTGTGCGCGGCGTTTGCGCCGCCTTGCAAAGCGGCTTGCTCGACGCCACCTTCGCTGTCGGGCGTCACGCTTGTATTGATATAGATGTTCTGCGTCAGCTGCAGAATCGCATCTGCGGTGCTGTCGCCGTCAGCGGGGTCGGCGTTCTGATCGCCCATAATCACAAAGCGCGCATTGCGCTGTAGTCCGCCGAAACGCCCGTTATCGTCATAGATGTAGCTGCCCGCGCCCGGGGTGACATAATCGGCGAAGAAACGAATTTCGTCGTGATTGCGCGTGCCGTTGCGGTCTTCCGGGCCATCAAAAACCGGCGGCGTGGGATGGCTGGCCAGCACATGGATCGTCGTAGTGCCGACCCTGATCGGCACATCCCAGTGGCTCTTCGAAGAGAGGCGGAAGACGGCCAGTTCCTCTTCAGAATACCAATCGGCGGGTTCCGGCGTGTTCGGGTTGTCGGGCAGCAGCGCAGCGGGCATGTCTTTCCAGAGGAAGGTCTGGAACGTCCGCACTTTTGGCGTGACGATCGGGTACTTCGAGAAGAGCGCCATGCCGAACTGGCCGGGGAAGAAGCCAAAGCCGAAAGCATCGTTTGGGCCGCCAACGCTGCCGTTGTTGTCGAGATCGAGGCCGGAGGGGATACCGGTGTTCGAGGGCGCGACATAGACGTAGGGGTACTCAATCGGTGCAGCGCCGTTCTGGCCGATGCTAAGGTAGTTCTGCTGGAAAAGTTGCGCTGCGAGCTGGTCGGGCTCGTAGTCGAACTCGTTGATCAGCACCACATCGGGGTTGACGCGCTGGATGATCTCGGCAACATTGCGCGCTTGCTGATCAGCGCCGTTCGACAAATCGTTAAGCAACTGGCCGGCGGTGGAGCGGTTCAACGAGGCATTAAAGGTGGCGAAACGAACGGCGGCGGGCTGCGCAGTGGCGGCGGGCCGGGCCTGGGTGGTTGAGAGCGATGAGGCCAGCAGAGCGAACAGAGCCAGGAGCGACAACAGGCGACGTTGCATGGAAGTCTCCTCTGCGAGGATCTGGAAAAGCTGTATCTACTATGGTAGCGGTAGCGGTTTAATCGACTGTTATGCGCACTTTAAGCGCGCGTTAATAGAGCAATCTTAAATAGGTCGTGTTCAGGCTTGTGTCGTTGTGCGCGATGTAGCCGCGCACGATGACACAAGCTTCTTCACACACCGTTTAGGATTGGTAAAGGACACGATAAAACTCTTGACGGTGCCCTTTTATCAGCCAATTGTCAGCAAAGCGGGAGGCACAAATGGCGCACGAAGTGCTATAGTGAGCGTCCGTTTAGGCAAAGAGACGCTCGCGCACGGAGGAATCACCATGACAGAGCTACGTCCCGTTACTCGCGAAGGGCTTGCGCTCGTTCTCGCTATTTTCGCCTGGATCGGCCTCGCAATGTTGATGATCGCAAGCCAGATCGGCGATGCCAGCACGAATATATCGATCTTTCAGGCCGTCCTTCCCGCTACAGTTATCACTGCTGCAACTGCCGTGGCGCTTGGTGTGGCCTGTTACCGCGAGCAGCGCAGCGCTCGGGCAATAGCTGCGCTTATTATCGGCCAGGCTGCATTGCTGGTGCCGGTGTTCTATGCATTCAGTAGCTTGATGCAGGTGGGCTAGTGTAAGCTGTGCCCGCCGATGGCAGGCGTGTACTTGTCTATCACCATCAAAACGTACTATGTCGACCCGGCGGATGCCTTTCCGCTCGGGTTTTCTTTCGTGCTGCTGCTGAAGGTTTGCCTCCCCTGGCGTTCCAAAGCGTCTGTAGTATAATATCTTCGGTCTACAACCTCATACAAAAGTTGAAACATGTGTCGTGATGTTTGTGCTGCGCACAAATATCGTGATAGACATAGATAAACTTTCACTACTTTTATGGCGAGCCTTGCCGTTGTTATTCTGAACTACAATCGCGCTGATCTGCTAGCCGACTGTCTTGAGTCGATCTACGCTCAGCCAACGCGCTGTGCGCTCGATGTGTGGGTAGTAGACAACGCCTCGCCCGACGAGAGCGTGGCAATGGTGCGCGCGCGTTTCCCGCAGGTGCGGCTGATCGTCAGCGAGCGCAACGGCGGTTTTGCGCACGGCAACAACCTGGCGCTGCGCCAAATCGCCGCCGACGAAAGCGCGACAGCCCCGTGTTATACGCTCTTGCTTAATAACGACACCGTAGTACCGGCGGGCGCGCTCGACGGTCTGGTCGATTATATGCAGCAGCGCCCAGATGTCGGTGTGCTCGGCCCGAAACTGCTCTTGCCCGATGGCACACTCGATCTGGCCTGTCGGCGCAGCTTCCCGACACCAGAGATCGCGTTCTATCGTATGGCTGGTTTGGCGCAGCTCTTCCCGCGCAGCCCGCGTTTTGCCCGTTACAATATGACCTACCTCGACCCCAATGTGGAGACCGAAGTCGACGCAGTTGTAGGCGCCTGTATGGTGCTGCGTACAAGTATTTTGCGCGAGGTAGGCCTGTTAGACGAGACGTATTTTATGTACGGTGAAGACCTAGATTGGGCCTACCGCATCAAAGCCTATGGCTGGCGGGTGATGTACTACCCGCAAGTCACGGTGTACCATTACAAGCGAGCTGCTAGCAGTCGGCGCGCTATCCCCTCGATTCGGGCCTTCTACGATGCGATGCGGATCTTCCACCGAAAGTACTTCGCCGCCACCACACCGGCCCCGCTGAACGCGCTGATCGAGTTCGGCATCACCGCGAAGGAGTATCTGGCTCTTGGCCGTAATTTCCTCCTCCCCCCAACCGCGCGTCGCGTCGGATGAAGTGACGTTACGCGTCCGCCCGCGCGCATGGCGTGCGCTCTTTCTCGTATCGCTGATGCTCTGCGATCTCGCAGCGCTGAACGCTGCGTTGATTGGCGTCTATTTTGCCAACCTCGGCCGTATGAGCGCCAACGGCTTGGTATTGCCCTCCGACACGCGCGCTATCGCCGCTTTCCTGGCGCTGTTCGGCATGACAGTGCTGGCCATCTTTGCCGCCAACAGCCTCTACGAACTGCGCCGTGGAGCATCGCGCGTCGATGAGGCTTTCAAAGTGCTGACGGCAGTCTCTCTCGTTACACTATCGGCACTGGTGATCAACGGCTTGCTGCCTGCGCTCGGCTACGACGATCTGCCGTGGACGCGTAATGTGCTGGTGTTTTTCTGGCTGGTCGGCCTCTTTATCGCGATCGTGCTGCGCTTTTTGCACCATCAGTGGATCTACTGGATGCGTCGGCGCGGTATTGATGTGCGCCGCGTGCTGATCGTCGGCGCGCGTGCGCCGGGGCGCGCTGTCTGGAGCACGATGCGCCGCCGCCCCGAGCTTGGTTACCATGTGCAGGGCTTCCTCTCCGACACCGTAGCGGTCGGCGAGCTTGTCGATGATCTGCCGGTGCTTGGGCATACCGACCAGCTCGGGCGGTGATTCGTGTCACGCGCGCCGACGAAGTACTGATCGCGCTTTCGGGGCGCTCCAGCCAGGATCTGCTCGATATCGTGGCGCTGGCCGAAGACGAGGCCGTGTCGGTTAAGGTGTACCCCGACACTTTCCAGCTGATCACCAACAACGAAGTCTCGATCGGCGATTTGAGTGGCCTGCCGCTGGTAAGTGTGAAAAACACTGCGCTCGACAACCCCTACAACCGCGCGCTCAAACGTGGCCTAGATATTGTGGTGGCAACACTAGTGCTGCTGGCAGGCGCGCCGATGCTGCTGCTGATCGCACTGGCGATCCGGCTTGACTCGCGCGGGCCAATCTTTTTCTTGCAAGAGCGCGTCGGCATGGACAATCGCCCTTTCTGGGTGATTAAGTTCCGCACGATGCAGGTGAACGCCGAGTCGCAGGGCACGTGGACAACAGCGAACGACCCGCGGGTAACACGGGTGGGTCGTTTTCTGCGCCGCACTTCGCTTGATGAATTTCCGCAGTTTATCAATGTGCTGATGGGCGAGATGAGCGTTGTTGGCCCACGCCCGGAGCAGCCGCGCTGGGTGGAGCAGTTCAGCCAGCAGATACCACGTTATATGCGGCGGCACAAAGAGAAAGCTGGCCTGACCGGCTGGGCACAGGTGAACGGCTTGCGCGGCGATACAAGCATTGAGGAGCGCACGCGCTACGACCTGTATTACATCGAGAACTGGTCGCTACTTTTCGATATCAAGATTATTTTGCGCACGGCGGCGAACTTCCTCACCGGGAGGCAGGAGAATGCGTATTGATGCGGTTGTCACCGAGCCGTTTTGTGGGCGGCTCTGCCCCCACGCCCCCCGCTGGAGGGCGCGTCGCCC
>JAAUTF010000246.1 GCA_012031775.1 Candidatus Altimarinota bacterium
TCGGTGATAGCTACTTTGCAGGAGCCACCGCAGTGGCCTGTCCGCCAAAAAGTGGTAGCGATTTCTTCACGGACTGCGTGACGCCCCAGGCTAGTGGGAGCACAACGAGGAGCCAAAACAAGGGCGAGTCTCATGGGGTGGTATCAGCGTAGAGTTTGAGGTGGTGTTTCGGATGCACCGGGCGCACCAGCAGGTTGGCCACCAGCCCCAGCACGATCAGGATCACCGGCTCCAGTGTTGCCGCGCCGCGCGTGATCACATGCGTGTCGAGCCGGGCCGTGGGCACCAGCGCTGCCTGTAGACCGTCGAGAAGAGCGAGCGCCATCGCACCGTCCTTTCGCTTGACACCTAGTTCGTATCAGGGAGATTCTTGCTCGCATATTGTAGCACGTTGGCCGAGTAGCAGTGCTATGCGGCAAGTCTTCCGGGCAGCTGCGCCCGAAGCGCATTACAATTGAGCTTTGTCTGCGTTGGTGTGGCTAACTTGGCTGCCCACACCAATCCAGATCTAGGGCGCAAACGCTTCTGCCCAGCGCTAAGGCCCTCTTGCAACCCGGGGAGAACTTCCACCGACGTATATTGGAGATCCATCGGCACAGCTTTTCCGCATAAATAAATAGAGTCATATGTATTACGGAGGACATTCCTATGAGCCGACTCCGCTCCTTTTTTCGCTCGTTCACTGGATGCGCGCTGGGCCTGACCCTGATCGCTAGCGCCTTTAGTGCGCGCCCCGCCGCTGCCCAGTCGTCATCGAACCTCTATGTGCTCACCGACAACAATAGCATCGCGTTGGTCTCGACCGGCGACCTGACGCGTGCCGCCACACCGCTGGCCGTGGCGGGTCTCGGCGAAGGCGAAACCTTGGTCGCTATCGATGTTCGTCCCCAGAATGGGCGTCTCTACGGTTTGGCGACGACCACAGCCGGTGGCCTGCACCTCTACCACATCGATCTGATGAGTGGCGCGGCGGTTGCCACCTCACTCAGCGGCGTAGCGGTGCAGTTCGATAATGGTAGCGCTCCGGTACCTGTTCCCGGTGATGCCTTCGGCATCGACTTCAACCCCACTGTCGATCGGCTGCGCATCGTCAGCAATGGCGGCCTGAACGCCCGGATGAACCCGAACACGGGAGCTCTGCTGGACGGCGATAACGGCGGTGCGGCCGGCAGCGCGCCAGGTGTCAACCCCGATGGCGCGATTAACGGCCCGACTACGAATGTGGACGATACGGCCTACACCAACAGCAGCGTCAATGCCTCGGTGACCACTCAGTACACGCTCGACAGTGGTAGTAATAGTATCTACATTCAAACGCCGCCTAACAGCGGTACGCAGACGCTGGGCCGCGCTGTGGCGCTTAACGGTATTGCGCTCGATTTTAGCAGCGCTAGCGGCTTCGACATCCCTTCGTTTATCGCCGTTGGCACTGCAAATAGCCCGGCGAGCGGCCAGGCGCTTGCTGCCCTGACGGTTGATGGTAGCGCTGGCCTGTACGGCATCGAGCTGAGCAACGGTCGAGCATCGTTGTACGGGACGTTTGGCTTTGGCGGCGTGCGCGACATCGCTCTTGCTGCAACACCGCCCGCCGCTATCGTGCTCAGCGCCGACGGCACCCAGCTTCAACGTTTTATGGTTGGCTCGCCGACAAGCATCGTCGCAGTGACGATCTCCGGTATCGCGATGGGTGAAACGCTGGTCGGTATCGATGGCCGCCCGGCAACTGGGCAGCTCTTCGGCGTTGGCGTAAATGCGACGGCGAATACCGCTACTGTCTATCGGATCGACCCGCAGACGGGCGCGGCGAGCGCGATCGGTACACCCGGACAGGCCGCCTGGGTCGATGCAAATGGCATGCCCATCGACCTGCCAGAGGTGTCGATGGGTTATGGCGTCGATTTTAATCCGACCGTTGATCGCATCCGTTTTGTGAACGGGGTCGGCTTAAACGCTCGTCTGAACCCGCTCAACGGCGCGGCTGTAGATGGCGATAACGGCGCGGCGGCAGGCAGTGTGCCCGGCACCAACCCCGATGGCGCGCTCAACGGCGCGACTATGATGGTCGATGCGACGGCCTATACCAATAACTTCCAGGGTGTTATGGGCATGGTGCGCACAACCCAGTATACGCTCGACGCGGCGAGCAATCGGCTCTTTATTCAGAACCCGCCGAACGCTGGCGTGCAGACGATGGCCTTGCCGGTGACGCTTAATAGCGCGGCGCTTGACTTCACGGCGGCCAGTGGCTTCGACATCGCGCCGGGTGTGACGGTAGCGACCGGCAATGCTCCGGCCATGGGCAATGGGTTTGCCGCGCTGACTGTCGGCGGCGTCACCCGGCTCTATGCAATCGATCTGGCCACTGGGGCCGCAATGTCGCTTGGTGCGATCGGTAGCGGTTCGACCGGTGCCGGTGGCCTTGTCGTCTGGACATCGCCGCTGTTGCTCGGCCAGTACCTGCCGATTGTGCGCCGCTAGAGCAACTGTCGATACGATAAAGCACGATGGCTCACCGAAGCGGCGGGCCATCGTGCTATAATTTTTGTATGACACGCTCGCCAAAACTACCCTTTCTTGTGCCGCTGCTGGCGGCATTTGTGATCGGGCTGCTCTTTCTGGCCACGCTTCAGTTCCACTGGGTGGGGCAGGTCAGCGAGGGCGAGCGCGCCCGGATGCGGGCGAGCCTCGACCTCGGTGCGCGGCGCTTCGCCGAAGACTTCGACCGTGAACTAGCGCGGCTCTACCTCACTTTGCAGATGGACGCAGCCACGCTGCGAAACGACGACTGGGAGCGTTACGCCCGGCGCTATGATACGTGGCTGCGTAGCACGCCTTACCCAGAACTGGTCGACGGCGTCTATCTCGCTGAGGTCAACCAGATCGGGCGGCTACGCATTCGGCGCTTCGATCCGCAGGCGCGGCGGTTCGTCGAGGCAAGCTGGACGCCAGATCTGGTGACGTTGCGCCGTCGTTTTGAGCGCGCTTACCGCACCACTTTGCGCGAGTCGAGCCCCGCCGGCCAGCGTGTCGATATCGTTGCAGCCGAGGTGCCGGCGCTGGCGATCGAGGTTGCGCGCAGCTGGCTGCTCTCCGATCGGCAGGATCTGGGTATCAACGCCGATCTGCTCTTTAGCGAACTGCTGCTGCACGAAAACACCCGCGATTGTGTGCGCTGCGCTTCTGCCGATGCCGCCGAGCCACTGCTTGCTCACACAATTGTGGTGCTGGATAAAGCCTATCTGCACGATATTTTGTTGCCCACGCTCGCCCAGCGCTATTTTCCCGCCGACAGCCGACTTAATTTGAACCTCGCGGTGCTCAGTCGCGGCGTACGGCCCGCGCTCGTCTACAGCAGCGATAGCGCGCTCACGCTCGATGATTTCGCCGTGGGCGATACGCGGCAGGCGCTCTTCGATGTTAGCTACGCCGATCTCAATCAATTGCTGCTCGATGGCAATTACCAGGAGCCAGCCGCCGACGAGCAAGATGAGTACGAGCGCATTGCGATCGGCGTCCTCGATCTTTCGGCGGCGCGGCGCGAATCGAGCGTGCCCGAGGAGAGCGGGGCCTGGCAACTGGTGATCAAACATCGCGCTGGCTCGCTGGAGGCCGCAACAGCCGAGCTGCGCCTGCGTTACCTCGCGTTGAGCTTCGGCACGCTGCTGTTGCTCGCTGGCAGTGCGGCCTTCCTACTGCTCTCGGCGCGGCGCGCCAGCGCCTCGCCCAGCAGCAGATCGCCTTTGCCTCGGCCGTCTCGCACGAATTGCGCTCGCCGCTGGCCGTGATCTGCTCGGCGGGCGAAAACCTGGCCGATGGCGTGGTCGATGATGCCCAACGCGCTCGTCAGTACGGCACCGTGATCTCTAACGAGGGTCGCCGCCTCACCGATATGGTCGAGCAGGTGCTGGCTTTTGCCGCCACCCAATCCGGCCAGCGCGCCTACAATCTACAAAACACCGATGTCGTCGAGGTGGTCGAAAGCGCGCTGTGTACCTTCACCTCGCAGATCCAGCAACAGCAGGCATTGGTCGATGTACATATCAATGGCCCGCTCCCGCTGATCAAGGGCGATGCGAGTGCCTTACGGCGCGCGGTGCAGAACGTGCTTAGTAATGCGCTAAAATATGGGCGCTCGCCCGTCCGTGTCACGGTCGACCTGATCGCTGCCGAGCCACGCCACGAAATCCAGATCAGTGTGGCTGACCAAGGCCCGGGCGTCGCCGGTACCGATCTTGAGCACATTTTCGAGCCCTTCTATCGTGGTAATAATGCGATAGCGGCCCAGGCACCCGGCAGCGGCCTTGGCCTGCATCTGGTCAAACATACCGTCGAAGCCCACGGCGGGCGTATCACGGTGCATAATGCACCCGGTAGTGGTGCCTGTTTTACCTTGCATTTGCCGGTCAGCGCTGATGTTGCTTTGCTGCACAATCGTCAGCTTGTATAATCCATAATGAAGAAACACATTCTTTTGATCGAAGACGAAGCTGGCCTGGTGATGACGCTCAGCGACCGACTGCGGAGCGAAGGTTACAGCGTCGACACAGCTGGCGATGGCGAGAGCGGGTTGCAGCGCGCGCTGCAACGTGATTTTGACCTGATCATCCTCGATATTATGCTGCCGCTACGCAGCGGCTTGGATGTGTGTCGCGATCTGCGCCAGCGCAATAAGCAAACGCCGGTGATGATGCTGACCGCGCGCGGCCAGTTAGTCGATAAGGTCGTCGGCTTGAAGATCGGCGCTGACGATTATTTAACCAAGCCTTTCGAGATGATCGAGCTGCTAGCGCGTGTCGAGGCGCTGCTGCGCCGTGCGCCAGCGGGTAGCGCCGCAGAAGCGCCAGCAGGTGAAATATATCGTTTTGGCAATATCAGCGTTGATCTGCGCCAGTCGCGCGTGCTACGCGGCGACGAAGTTATCGACTTATCGGCGCTTGAGTTTCGTCTGCTGCGCTATTTATCGAACATCGCGGCGTGACCTTGGGCCGCGACACCCTGCTGAATGAGGTCTGGGGGTATAATGCGCTTGTCTCCACGCGCACGGTCGATGTTCATGTAGCCTGGCTGCGCCAGAAGCTTGAGGCCAACCCGCGCCATCCATACTTTATTTTGACTGTTCACGGAGCGGGTTACAAGTTTGTTGGCTAGTGATGATTAAGGAGTAACACATGGCCAATGCCAGTATCGGTGTAATTGGCGGCAGCGGTCTGTACGCGATGGAGGGGCTCGCCGATGTCGCGGAAGTCGCGCTCGACACGCCCTACGGCGCTCCCAGCGATAGCTTTGTGCTCGGCACGCTCGCTGGGCGGCGCGTGGCCTTTTTGCCGCGCCACGGCCGCGGCCATCGCCTGAGCCCGAGCGAAGTGCCAAATTTGGCCAACATCCACGCCTTTAAACAGCTCGGTGTGCATGCCCTGATCTCGGTAAGCGCCGTCGGCAGCCTGCGCGACGACTACGCCCCTGGCCATGTTGTTATCCCCGATCAGTTGTTTGATCGCACCAAGGGCATACGGCCATTTACCTTCTTTAACCAGGGTGTGGTCGCGCATGTCGCCTTCGACAAGCCGTTCTGCCAGGCGCTGAGCGCGCATTTGCTGGATGCTGCCAGCCGCGCCGGGGCCACGGTGCATCAGGGTGGCACGTTGGTGGTGATGGAGGGGCCGCAGTTCTCGACGAAGGCCGAGAGCGAGGAGAACCGGCGGCGTGGCCACGCCCTGATCGGGATGACCGCGCTGCCCGAAGCGAAATTAGCGCGTGAGGCCGAGATAGCCTACGCCACGCTGGCTACGGTCACCGACTACGACGTCTGGCACCCCGACCACGATGCGGTCAGCGTCGAAGCGGTGATGGCGGTGTTGCACGCCAACGTCGCGCTTTCGCAGCGCATTGTGCGCGAGGCTGTTGCGCTCATTGGCGATGATTTTCGTAGCACCGCCCATACCGCGCTGGCTAATGCCATCGTCACCGACCGCGCGCGCATCCCGGCGGAGACGAAAGCGCGCCTGGAGTTGATCGCCGGGAAGTATCTTTCGTAAGGAGTCGGAATTCAGGAGTAAGGATTCAGAAGTGCCTGGTAGGGGGATCTCTCAGGTGTGGGGGTTTGTGCTCAAATAGCATTATGGCCCTCATCCCAAACCCCTCTCCCACCTTGGGAGAGGGGCTTTGAGCGGCATCAGGGAGCGGTTTCTTTCCTTGCAAGAGCAGCGCGGGTGCTGCCCGTTCTGAATTCGCGCTCAGACCAACCGCGCTTCGAGCGTCATCTCCTCAAGGCCAGGCGCAAGTAGCTTAGAGACAGGGCAGCCGTTCTTGGCATTGGTGGCGAACTCTTCAAAGGTGGCACCGTCGATGCCGGGCACCGCGCCCTCGGTGACAAGGTGGATCTTGGTGATCTTTGGGCCGCCCTCGCCGCTGAGCAGCGTGACACGCGCCTCGGTGGCGATTGAAGTTGGGACATGGCCCGCGCTGCTGAGGATGGCGGAGAGGAACATGCTGTAACATGCTGCGTGCGCTGCGCCGAGCAGTTCCTCGGGGTTGCTGCCGCCGCCGTTCTCGAAGCGCGAAACGTAGGTGATCTTGGTGTCGGTCAGTGCGCCGCTCTGGGTTGAGACAACACCCGAACCGCTCTTGAGGTCGCCACTCCAGGTCGACGCGGCGCTGCGGTGAAATTCGGCCATCGGTGTCCTCCATAGTATAGTATCATCTGTGTGATCGCCAGTGCAGCAACGCCGCACCGGTGATGACATCCCTTCTTCATTGTAGCGCTATCGACAGCCTGCGCAACCACTATTCTTATGCAAGACGAACTCCGCATTATTCCGCTCCGTGGCATCGGTGAGGTGCGCGCGGGCGACGATCTCGCAGCGCTTATTCTGCACGCGCTGGCAGCTCAGCAGCTCGAACTGTGCGACGGCGATGTGTTAGTCGTAACGCAGAAGATCGTCTCGAAGGCCGAGGGTCGCTTGATCGACCCGCAAAGTGTTGAACCGTCGGCGTTTGCGCAGCAGATCGCCGCCGCAGGCCGCAAAGACGCGCACTACCAGGAAGTGGTGCTGCGCGAGAGCCGCCGCATTGTGAAGATGGCGAGCGGCGTATTGATCACTGAAACCCATCACGGCTTTATCTGCGCTAACGCCGGTGTCGATGAGTCGAATGTTGGCGGCGGCGGCTTGATCACCTTGTTACCCGAAGACTCTGATCGCAGTGCGGTACAATTGCGTGCGGCGATCCATATACAGCGCGGCGTAACCGTGGCTGTGATCATCTCCGATACTTTCGGGCGGCCCTGGCGCGAGGGCCAGGTAAACGTTGCGATCGGAGTCGCTGGCATCGACCCGCTGGTTGACTATGTCGGCGTCGACGATCCATATGGCTATACAATGCACGCCAGCGCTATTGCCATCGGCGACGAACTGGCGAGTGCTGCCGAGTTGGTGATGGGCAAGATCGACGGTGTGCCGGTGGCGGTGATCCGCGGCTATAGCTATACGCCCACCGAATCGAGTGCCCAGCGCTTGGTGCGCGACCCGCGTTTTGATCTCTTTCGGTAAAAAGCAGGTCTCGGAAAGAATTTATTGGTGTCGTTTTACTAGCTTTGTTAGTAAAACCGACACCAATAAACCCCTTTTTTGAACCTTTCGCGAAAGGTGCCAGTAATGAATCAGTCTGCACCACGACGTATCGCGATCGCATGTCAGGGCGGCGGTAGCCACACGGCGTTTACAGCGGGTGTGCTCAAAGCCCTGCTTCAACAGCAAGGCGAAGTGTATCGCATCTGCGCGCTGAGCGGAACATCGGGCGGCGCTATTTGCGCTGTGCTAGCCTGGTATGGTCTGCTCCGTGAGGCACAGGGCGGTTGGTCGCGTGCGCAGACGCTCGCGCTGCTCGACGACTTCTGGCAAGATAACGGCGCAACGCTCCCCTGGGAGAAACTCTGGAATGACTGGACGATCAACACTATTCAGTTGATGCAGCAGGGTCGGCTACCGGAGCTGAAATCGAGCCCCTACTCGCAACAGTTTATGCTGTCGAGCGAACTGCTCACGAAACTTGCCCCACGCAAGGAATTCTTCGACTTGCGGCTGCTGCTGGCGAAATATCTTAAGCTGGAGGCGATCAAGCAGCCGACGCTGGAACCGCGCCTCTTGATTGGCGCGGTTGGCGTGCTTTCCGGGACATTTAAGGCCTTCGACTCGCTGCACTCCGAGATCAGTATCGAC
>JAAUTF010000247.1 GCA_012031775.1 Candidatus Altimarinota bacterium
TGCCGCCCGAAGCCCCGCTCCCGCCGTGGGGGCGGAGTTGGGGGTGCGGGTACCTCTGCCGTTGTGACCAAAAACCCTCCACTTGAGAGGTGCCGCCATACCCCTGATTGGCGCTGGCTCAAGCCACCCAACTCCAATTACCCAGCGAATCGGCACGGAAAGTGTTGAGGAGATCACCATACAATATGGTGTTGTACCGTTGTAGTGGAGCCGCGGCATCGGCACGACACCACGCCCAGGATCTTGCAGGGTACACACAGCTATGCAGATAGCAAAGAATCAGCCAGCCCAGACGGCGTGGCAGCGACGACTGCACACGATCATTTTTGAGGCGGACACACCGGCGGGTAAGGCCTTCGACATTGTGCTGCTGATCAGCATCGTGGCCAGTGTCGCGGTGGTTATGCTCGACAGTGTAGCCGAGATCCATGCCCGTTTCGGCGCGCAACTGGCCGCGCTCGAGTGGGGTTTCACCATACTATTCACGGTGGAATACGGCCTGCGGCTGCTCAGCCTACGTCGCCCGCTGGCCTATATGGGCACCTTTTTTGGCATCGTTGATCTGCTAGCGATCTTGCCCAGCTACTTTAGCCTGCTAGTGCCGGGAACACAATACCTGCTCGTGGTGCGGGTGCTGCGGCTGCTGCGCATCTTTCGTATTCTTAAGCTGGCCGAATATCTGCACGAGGGGCAAACGCTGGGCCGCGCACTGCTGGCAACGCGGCGCAAGATCAGCGTGTTTCTGCTCACTGTCGTCACTGTGGTGATCGTCGTCGGCGCAGTGATGTATGTAGTAGAGGGGCCGGCCAGCGGGTTCACCAGCATTCCAACAAGCATTTACTGGGCAGTAGTCACATTAACAACCGTGGGCTATGGCGATATCGCCCCGCAGACGCCGATCGGCAAAGCGCTAGCCGTGGTGGTGATGTTGCTAGGCTATGGCATCATCGCGGTGCCGACCGGCATTGTAACTCTGGAAATGTCGCGCGCCAGTGCCCCAACGGTGAACACGCAGGCCTGCCCGAACTGCGGTGTCGGCGGCCACGACAGCGATGCCCGCTATTGTAAACGCTGCGGCCATGTGTTGAACCCATCGTGATGCCGCTCAGGCCAGTACATTGCCGCCGCCTCTACCGCATTGCCGATGCGTCCAAGCGGGATGGGTGCCGCGTAACGCGTCTCGGCAGCTACTGTGCCGCCCGCCGAGGTATCTGGGGCGTCTCGTAATCATAAAGAGGGTAAAGATGTGGCGGCTGGTGGCACAGCCGCCACATCTTTACCCCGTGATGACGATTTTGCCGCGTGCGTGCCCGCCGCACGGTAGCGCAGCGCCTCGGGAAGCTCACGCAGCGGGAAGCAGCGATCGACGACGGGCACGAGCGCGCCGCTGTCGAGCAGCCCGCTTATGAACGTCAGATCGCGCTGGCTGGGGCTGGGCGATCAGCTCGCATCGGTATTGCCGCCGAGCGATAGCAGCGGCCCAAGTAGCGTCGCCCTCATAATCGTCCCGATGTCTCCGCCGACTACGATACAGCATCCTCCGCGTCGTACGGCCCGCCGATAGTCGGCAAGCGCGCGGTTGCCATTCGCGACGAAGATCAGGTCGTAGCGCTGTCCGCCCGCAGTAAAGTCCGCCTGCGTATAATCGATGACATAGTCTGCGCCGAGCGCACGCGCCAGTTCGACATTGCGCGTGCTGCATACGGCGGTCACTGTGGCACCGAACGATTTTGCAAGCTGCAAAGCGAATGTGCCTACGCCGCCAGACGCGCCGTGGATGAGCACCTGCTGGCCTGCTGTAATCGGCCCTGCGAGCCGTAGCCCCTGCAAGGCAGTGACGGCCGCCAGCGGCACAGAGGCTGCCTGCGCAAAGGTGAGGCCGTCTGGCTTCAGCGCCAGGGCGTCTGCGCGCGCGCACACATACTCGGCGAAGCCGCCGCAGCCGCAGCCGGAGAGATCGCCGTACACTGCATCGCCCGGCTGAAACTGCGTGACATGGCTTCCAAGCGCCACCACTTTACCGGCGATGTCGACACCGAGGATCGGGCGCTTCGGCTCACGCAGCCCAGCAGACAGCCGCAGCATAGCTGGCTCGCCTTTCAGCAGGTACACATCGGCCGCGTTGAGCGAGGCCGCATGGACTTGAACAAGAACGTCGTTGGGGCCGGGTGTTGGTTCGGCCACGGTTTCGAGCCGTAGCACCTCCGGCCCACCATAGCGCCGGTAGACCATCGCTTGCATCGGATGTTTCTCCTTCATTAGCTTAAACGTCGTGGGTTATGTTGCGGGTTCCGCAGTGCTGAAGCCCGAGCAGCGGCAGGCCAAGATCGCGCACTTTGCGCAGCAGCCCATAGAGCGCAGCCTGATCGGCCACTGGGCCGGTGATCAGCGTCGCGCCATCGTTTGTCTGCGTCATCGTCATCCCACCAAACCACGCGCTCCAATGCGCGCCCAATTGGCCTTTGACCTTGATCTGATAGACAACCGGCTCGCCGCCGTCGCTGGTGGGAAGATGGTCGTTTGTCATACTCGCTCCCTCGCACAGCGGTTGACAGTTCGGTTGTGAGCACTGTACCAGTCAGCGGCGCGGGTGTCATACCACTTTGGTGGTATAGTACGCTTTGTGAAGAAGCTTGTGTCGTCGTGCGCGGTGTAGCCACGCACGAGACACAGCCCCGAACACAAGCTATGGGCGATTATGACAATTCGAGAAGGCCGAGGACGCAGCCTCCAGCGACCGCCTGGGTACGACTGGTGACGCCGAGTTTGCCGTAGATGTTACGGGTATGAACTTTGCTGGTGTGCAGCGAGAGGATCAGCTGCGCAGCAAGCCCCTGGTTGCTCAGCCATGTGGCGATGAGCCGAAGCACCTCGCGCCCGCTGAGCGGCTCGACCAAAGGCTGTCGGCTGGGAAATGCCGGATGAAAATCGAATGGCTGGCCAAAGGCTGTAAGCAGGGTACGCAGGTACTCCTTCGTCCTTGCGCCTTCTGGTTGCAATCTTTCCAACAGCTGTGCGAGAGGAAGTAGGCCAGGAATCGCGCGGCGGCGGCGTTCGTCGGCGTGAGCCAGAGGCGATCGGCGTTGTGATAGAGGAACTTGCCGCTGGCGAGGTCGAACTCGAATTGGCCGTCGCTACTGACGAAAGCGTTACACTCCTGGTCGTTGGCGGCCAGGCGCACAAAGCCCTGCTGCATATCGATGCCGAGCGCCTGCGTCACCTGGGCCAGGCGCGCCTGCGCCTCGGCCTCGCTCAGCGGCGGCGTGGGCAATACGGCCATCTCGGTCACATTCTGGTGCGGCGTGACCGCCTGGGCCAGTTGCAGCGCCGAGCCGTCGCGGTAGTAGCTGCGCGTGTAGTAATCGCTGTCGTTGGGATCGGCGCTGTTATGGTCTTCGATGCGATCGTCGAATTGGTAATGCTCCTCGGCGATGATGCGCGGAATTTGCCAGCTGGGCAGGCTGGCGTCGGCGGCCTTGAACCAGCTCTGGCTCAGCGTATAGCCAAAGCAGAGGTTGTTGCCGAAGTTCTTGCCAAAGCTGGCGCTGTCGGCCATCAGGGTGCGGAAGCCAAGGATGAGATGCAGGCCGTTCATCGTATCGGCCCAGGGCTTCAACTGCGTCCAGTCTTGGTAGGACAAGACATCGCAGGCAGAAAAGCCACCCACTCCAGGTCGCCATCGCCCCAGGTGTTAAAGGCGTCGTTCGGCGTCAATTTGGTGTCTTTTTGATAGGTACCGAAGAGGATACCGGTGGCGGTGCCGTGGCCCGCGAAGTAGGCCAGGTCGTGGTCATCGGGCCAATTCTGCTCGACGTGCCAGAACTCCTCGGCGCGCCGGTTCATCGCGCAAAGCATCCATCACGGCAGTAAACCAGCATCGGTATCGGCAGGTCATCCAGGAGTTGCACGATCTCAGGCCGCTCGCAATAGCTGTCGCTCATACCTGTCCTATGGCCAAATACGTCGCTAAGAGCTGTCCTGGCGGGTCTGTGCGGGTGGCAAAGCCACTCGCACAGACCCACCTCTTTTCCACCACCTTGTCAGCGGGCGATCAGCGGGAGGTAGATACGCTCGGTATCGACAGCGGGTGCGCCAACCGTGAGCGTGCCGACTGGGTCAGGGCCTTGCATATTGCCGTCGTCGCCGATGGCCAGCAGCTCGACGCGGTAGCTTTGGCCAGCCGCCGCGTCCTTCAGGCGCATCACCAGCGTCAGCGTCACCGTCTGTTCATCCGAGCCGTTGGGCTGGAACTGGCTCTGCGCCAGATCGATCAGCGCCAGGTCGCTCTCCAACATCCCGTCTGCGCCTGGCTGGCCCGCGCCGGCCTCCGCACCCCGGCTGTCGAACAGGGTCAGGCCATCGGTGATCGTCAGCGTCGGCGACAGCATCGTGGTGGTGGTGACACCCTCGCTGAAGCGCAGCGTCAGCGGGATGCCCAGCTCATCGCCTTCGCCCTCTTCCAGCGGCAGCAGGCGCAGCTCGACCGCGCGCAGATCGCGCCAGGCCGTCGGGTGTGCCCAGCTGAGTGTGGTGGCGAAGGTTTCACTCACCGCCAACCGTTGTAGCGGCGGTTGGCGGTCTGAATGGCCGCGCGCAAAGTACAGGCCCCGATCACGGTGCTGCAGATCGTGTCGTTGGGATTGTTGTCAGGGAAATCGAAGGTGGTGGGGCCGACAAACAGCGTGTAGCTGTGCGCCTGGGCGTTGGCGCGCGGCACGCCGAACGGCAGCAGCCCGCTAATGAGCAGCGCCAGAAGCACAATGCTCCAGCGGCGCAGATGAGATGACCCCACAGAAAAATCCTTTCGTATCATACAAAGTTGCGCATCCTGCGTATACAGGGTCTGTTGGGGTAAATGGCCTAGACCGAAGCATACACGCGCAGTCTTAACAAATCATCGACACCAAGCTGTCGATGATTGTTAAGACCACAAACCTATACTCCACGTCGTCCGCATATTTTATGTAGTGTGAAAGGATCGCACCTGATGATCGCCAAGTCTAGCGTTCGTATGTTTACGCTGTTGCTGACCCTGCTAATCGCTCTGCTCGCCGTGAGCGCCTGTGCCAAAGCGCCGAGTAGCGACGTTGCCAACGCCAGCCAGCGCGCGACGATCGCGCCCGCCCCGAGTACGGCTCCACTTGCCACGCCGACTGCTTCCCAACGCTGGTGCCCCCGACGGCCAGTGCGCCGACGCAAGGTATGATCGGGCGCATCGTCGCTACTATTCACCACGATCAGCTTAGGCTCCTGCGCGGAGGCTGTGCCGCTTAGCGCGCTAAACGGTAGCAGAAGCAGGATGAGCAGAACAAACACACGTTGAAATGGGAGGCGACTACACATAGCATGTTCCTCACAAATATACGCATCCTGCATACGCAAGGCGCGGTGACGGATATGATTTAGGCAACTATAGCAGTCCTAAATGATTTGTAAATTGGTTGTGTGGAACATGGCGGCGTAGCCGCCATGTTCCACACAACCGTGTTCACAAGCCCGTTAGGGCTGCTATATATACAAACAGTGTTGAGAAACTATCGACACTAAGGGATACGGGCATTGTTAATTATTCCATGCGTCTTCCCTAACCCAGAGTGGTGGCAGGTGGTAATGGCAGCAACGCCGCCGATCACAAGCTACCACCTTTTGCCTGTCAACAGTTTGTCGACCGTGAAGGTGTAGGCTGGTGGGGCAACACGCGCTGCTGTGCTAAAAGAGGGTGCTAGGCCGAACGGAGGCAGACACATGGATCTTGATGGGTATCGCTCGTTTTTGGTTCGTTTGTGGCGGGAACAAGGGGCCGATGGCTCTGCTCATTGGTGTGGAGAAGCCGAACATATTCAGAGCGGCCTGCACTATTACTTTACGACGCTTGAAGCTATGCTCGACTGCCTGGCTCCCGATGAGTTGCTCACACCGCCGCCGGTCGCGCCGCCGGAGGAAGCGCGCCGTAAGGTTCCGACACTACGATGCGCCTCGCGTGGCAGACGCCATGCTCCAATCTGCAATCGGAAATGGTATAGTACACACACATTGGGTGATTATTGACAAATATAAGAGGAGATAGTCGCACCAATGCATCATATTTGTAATCTTGAATCGTTAGAACCGCCGCTCTCGATCGCCCTGCTCGGGCCGCCGCTGCTTGTTATGCACGGCGCACCGTTGACGCTGAACCGTCGACAGGTTAAGGCGCTGCTCTATCGTCTTGCCGCCGCGCCTTAACCTATCTCCGCGAGCAACTCTGCTTTCTGTTATGGGCTGATCGCGATCCGCTGGAAGCCCGACGTAACCTCTCGGTCTTATTGTCGCAGTTGCGGCACATCCTCCCGGTTCCCGATCTGTTGGTGACCGACAATACCACGATCGGTCGCAACCCCGCACGCGTGCAGGCGGATACAACCCTCTTTGCCCAGCAGATGGCCCTGGCGCTGCGTAGCGAGCACGCTGAGGAGATCAGCGACGCACTGCGCCTCTACCGCGGGCCGTTCTTGGATGGCTTCTCCTTACGCGATACCATCGAGTTCGACCTCTGGGTTGAACAGGAGCGCCAGAACTGGGGACAGAGCTATAGCGACGGCCACCAGGCGAGCCGTTATCTCTACGATGGTCTACACACGTTGCAACGTGCTCACGAGCGAGTGATGATGCTGTACGGCTTGCTCGCGTGTTGTAGTATCGCACTGCGACAGCAACAGCCCACGCTTGCGGCAAAACTCTAGGGCGCAACCATGCGCCAGACAGAGCAGTTAAACATCAGGCTAAGCGGCCCGCTGCGGGCGCTGGCAGAGCAGCAGATGGCACTGCTCCACGACGCACCTTTGACACCGTATCTCGCACAGGCTTATGACGAAGGGCGCTCCTGCTCCTTCGACGAAGCGGTCGCATTAGCCCTTATCTTACTCGAAACGACGATGCAGGAACCCTGCCCCTAGTTATGAGCGGTGTGGTTGCCCATGCAGGCCGCCCGCGTATCGCTTCTTTTTGCCTGCGGCAGGGTGGAACGCACTTGTTTTCGTCGTGGTTTGGTAGCTTTGCTACCAAACCACGACGATATAATCGTCCCTCGTAAGCATGGTCATTTCACAAGCCCGTCAAGGCCGGTATCGTTGTCAACCTTTTGTCAACAGTAGCAGGTTAAAGTACGTCGTAGCTGTTCGTTGATGTGCGATCGAGCGTCGTCGGCGCTCGATTTGAAACGGAGAAATGCGATGTATCGCTTTAACTACCGCCGCGCCGCGTTGCTCGGCCTCGCCACCTTAGGCATAAATGTGCTCTGGGGTATCTACAACTCCCAGTTGCCGATCCTGCTCCAGGCCGGCCGCCCCGATTTCGCTGTAGACGTGCCGGGCTATGCCTTCAGCCCAACCATGGCCGGTTTTATTATGACGCTCGACAATGTGCTTGCGCTGTTTATTCACCCGTATATCGGCGCACGCTCCGACCACACACGCACACGGCTGGGGCGTCGGCTACCGTACATTCTGGTCGGCGCGCCGCTGGCGTGTCTGGCTTTTGTCGCCATTCCGCACCTTGCGGGCGGGCCGCTGCCGCTTTTCATCGGCGCGATCCTTCTCACCCTGCTCGCACTGGATCTCTTTCACGCCCCGCTGACCGCGCTGATGCCGGATCTCACGCCCTCCGCGCAGCGTTCCCAGGTCAATGGCGTGATCAACCTGATGGGGCGGGTTCGGCGCAGTGCTGGCCTTTCTTGTCGGCGGGCGGCTCTTCGATAGCGCGCCATGGGCCAGTTTTGCCTTTGGCGGCCTAGTGATGCTGCTCGCATGCGCTGCGGTGGTCACCTTCCTGCGTGAGCCGCCCGCCCCCATCATGCCGGAAGACGAGCCACGGCTGTTCGCCACGCTGCGCAGCGTTGTTAGCAACCCCCGATCGCTCGACTCTCGCGCTGCTCGGCGCGATCTTCTGCTGGTACTTAACCTACTCGTCCGTCCAAGTCTTCTGGACTTCGTTCGCCACAACGCCTTCGGCGTGAGCACGGGCCAGGCGAGCAGCATGCTGGCGGCGTTTGCGCTGGCGATCGTGATTGGCGCTGTGCCGAGCGGTCTGCTCGGCGCGCGTTTCGGGCGCAAACCGATCGTCATCGCCGGCCTGCTTGGCTTTGCGACCTCATTGCTGTGGATCTACACGCTGCAAACAGCCGGGCTGGCACCCGCCGTGCTCGCGCTTGGCGGCGTATCCT
>JAAUTF010000248.1 GCA_012031775.1 Candidatus Altimarinota bacterium
CGCGCTGCCATCGCGCGATCCGGTGATAACATACCGACTATCGCCTGGCTTGAAGGCAGCAGTCATAACACTATCGCGATGCTCACCGAGAATGTAAAGCAGCGCGCCTGAGCGGTCCCACACTTTTGTCAGGGCATCGTGGCCCGCCGTCAAAATCGTGTTGTTCGGGCCGAAGAGCGCCACTTCGATCGAAGCGCTGCGGCGACCATCGGCATCGTTGATCACACCGAGATTAGTAAATTCATTACCTTCAGTATCCCAGACACGTGCCGTGCCATCGGCGGATGCCGTCAGAACACGTTGGCCTTTGTTGTCAAAGGTTGCCATATGCACATTGCTACTGTGGCCGGTTGCGGTAAGCGTACGTGTCCCGCTGATGCGTTCGAAAAGCCCCCAGGTCTTGTCACCAGAAGCGGTCAACACCTGTTCGCCGTCGGGGCTAAAAACGGCACTATTCACATCTTCAGTATGGGCGGTGTAAGACATAACTGTCGTCGCTGTCTTTGTGGAAGTGATGACTTGCCACAAGCGCGCTGTATTATCCCAGGAAGCGGTAAGAATTTGATCCTTGTCGGTCGTATCAAAAGCAGCCCGGCGTACGGTAGCATCGTGTCCACTCAGCGTCGCCAGCAACTCGCCTTCGGCATCCCAAAGCTTCGCGGTTTTGTCGGCGCTGCTCGTCAGCATCCGTCCGCTAGCATCGTACACAATATGCCAGATCGTACTGGAGTGCGCCTTAAATTCCTTCTCCAGCACACCCTGTGTGTTCCAGACACGCACAATACCGTCCTGGCCAGCGGTGGCGATACGGTCAGCACTGTGATTGTAGGCTATGGCATTAACATCACCACGATGCCCTTCATAACTATGAACCGGCATCTCCTGCGCCTGATTGCTGTCGCGCAGTTTTGCCACATCCCAACGTTTAGCGACACCGTCACCAGCAGTCAGCAACCAGCTGCCATCAGCGCTAAAGGCCATAGCGGGGGTGCGAGCGTCGCGGCTACTGGCAGTGAAGACACGCAGCAGAATGCCTTCGATGTTCCAAAGGCGCACGCGTCCCTGTGCGGTAGTCGTGACGATTAGGAGCCCATCAGGGCTAAAGCCTGCATCCCAAACGGAGTCGCCCTCGTGGTCAAGCCGGTGGAAGGTACCATCCGCAGCCCAGATCAGCGCTTCATCGAAATCGGCATCGCCATCAAAATGAGCGACTGTGACGATCGCGCCGCGAGGGTGCGCTGGCTGTGCGTGCGCGGCGTTCACATGTGCCTCATGAGTAAATGTCAACACTGCACTGCCGTCGAGCATATTCCAAAGCACAGCAGTTTTGTCGAAAGATGCTGTCAGAATATGCTGACCATCGGGATGAAAACTGGCACGGCGCACATCGTCCTGATGAAAAAAACGTTGCACTTGCTCGCCGTCAAGCGTCCATAGAATCGCGCTATCGTCGGATGAAGCGGTAACAATGTGCTGGCCTGAACGGTCAAAGCCGGCGTACCACAGACTAGCCCGATGACCGCTATACTCTTGTAGCAGCCTACCGCCTATGCTCCAGCGGCGGGCGATGCCATCGGCAGAGGCAGTAAGGATCTCATCGCTAGCCGGATTAAACACGGCGCTATGAATAAAACCGCTCTCGTCGGTGACAGTAATCACCGGTGTGGTATCAAAAGCAAACACACGCGCCGTGCCATCATCGCCAGCAGTGACAACATACCTGCCATCGGGGCTAAACTCGGCGCTCTCCACATAGCCGTACTGTGCCGAGAGATCTGCTTGAACGCGGGGCTGAAAGAGCGTCGTGCGGAGTGCGCGCTCGGTAATTGGGCTTTCGCTGCGTGTAGCTGCCTCGTAGGCCAACGCAAGCGCGAGGGACGGACTCTCGGTTTGGATGTCGAGCGCTTGCAAAGCGATATTACTAGCTTCAGCTCGTTCCCGAGCACTTGTAGCCTGAGAGGCGAACACACCAACAAGTACCGCGACCACAAGCAGCGCGAGGCTGATAAGCCCGAACAGAAAGGAACGGCGCTGTGATCGCTTGCGGTCGTGGATGTACTTGCGGCTTTTGGCTAGCAGCTCGCGTGCGCTTTCCTCGTGCAACACAATATCGTCGCGCCGCTCAAGCAGAGCAAAATCCTGGAGCGCCGCTTCGTCGAGCAAGCGTTGCGAATTCTGCTCGAATGCAGCGAGGGCAACGCTAAACAACCCACGCTGGCGCAGTACTTCGATGTTTTCGTCGACACGTGCGTTGAGGCGTGGCCAATTGGCGATCAAGCTTTCATGAATGATCTCGACGAAAGTTACCTTGTGGCCCTCGACCTGCTCTTCAACTATCGACAACAGGCGTGCATCACGCAGCTCTTTCAGCGCATCACGGCGCCTTAGCACTTCCTCTGCATCGCCGCGTAGTAAGGTGCTTTTTTCAACCCGGCGACGCACAAGCCGCTGCTCGTTCGGTGCGCGATAGAGCAAATCGAGGAAAATTCCCAGTATACTCGCGCGTGCAGCGGCGCTGCGTGGAATACGCTGGCCATCGACAAGCTGATAATCCACAACGGTATCGGCACGCGTGCTCAGAGCTTGAGCGAGATCGCCAAGTTCGCCTTTTGTCAGCGTGCCACGCCGCCAGAGATCATCGAGCGATGATTGCAACAGTGGCAGCCAATCAGCGCGCTGCGCTGTCTCGTTCGCAAGATACTCAACAAGCGCGTACTCCAGGCGTTTTGGCTTAAGCGCAGCGTGCTGCTGCTGTTGCACCACGAGCGGTGCGTTGATGGCCAGGCGTAACTCCTCTACCGTCATAGCACGCAGGTCAACACCCTGTTTGGCCACATCATATAGCTGCGGCCAATTGTAAAGCTGATCGTTGTAGTCCACGCGCATAGTCGCGATAATATGCATGCGCAGCTTCGCGAACGTTGGCAATTGCGAAAGGAGGTTCAGCATCGCACGGCACTGCCCCGGGTCGGCCTGACTATCAAAGAGTTCCTCGAATTGATCAATGATCAAAATATCGACAACCGGCTCAAGCCGCGACTGCGGGACTGCGATCATCAACTCGGCAAGCGGCTGAAAAACATCGTTCGGCACAGTCCTAGCACGGCGAATGCCTCGGCAAGCGCATACATTGGGCGTGGGCCAGGGCGCATCACCGCATAGCGCGGCTTCAGCTGTTGCGCCTCGTACCTGCCCATCAGCGCCGGGGCGAACCCTGCCTGGGCAAAAGAAGACTTGCCGCTGCCACTAGCTCCATTGATAAAGGTTAGGGAAAGACCGTTGCTAGCTATGCGCTTCAGTGCGCCGTTGATAGCAGCTTCACGCCCGGCAAATGCTTCTTTGTCGTCGATAGTAAAGGCGCGTAGCCCGAGATACGGATTAAATGCTTTGAGGTCTTCGACATCATACGGATCGGCATCGGGGGTTGTGAAAATAAAATTAACTTTATTGCCGCCGATAATCTCTTCGACGAAAATCGACTCATAGTGACCTTCAAAGCGCACACCGTTCTGCTGGATGGTCAACGCCAGCGGCGTTGTGGCAGCGATGGCTATTGCTGCCTCGGTGTCGCTCAACTCACCTGATCGTACCTGTGCCAGCGCCTGTTCTACCAGGGGAGCATATTGCTTATACTCAGCTGGAAGCTTGTCACGCACGGATGCAGTGCCATCGGGAGCGAGTCCGGCGTTCATACACCCTCAATATCTATTTGGGCGAGTAGATAAGTTAGTCTATGCGCCTGCCACACCATCTGTCAAATTAGAAAACGTTTATCAGCCAGCAGCGAAACATTGCCGTGCCACTGGCTGATAAGAGTCATTCAAATGGTCTTCAATTGGCCAGCCTCCCGTGCAATTCTTCTACGAGCTGCGCGCGGGCCTCAACCTCAGCAAGGCGCATTGAGGCAAACCCCGATGCCGCCTGCATCAATGGCTTCGCTTCCGCTACGGGCAGCTGCGCTACTGTTGCCAGGCTATGGCCGACACTGTGCAGGTACTCTTCGAGGTAAGCGCGTTCGAGTGCGGCCTGCTTGCCGCCGACAAACGCCGTTGTTTGCTGGCTGGTCATGGTCGTCCTCCTTCGTTGTTAGTTCGAATAAGGTGTAGCTGTGTCTAACCTTGATTATAGCGCCGGATCGGCATACAGGAGCGAAAGCTTCAACAACCTGCGGTTAGCATCGCTTTATTGTGTGGTAATCTATGAACGATTTTGGTAAGGTCGGTGCCGCGTAGAGCAGGCTCTTCGCGCTAGGTATGCAGCGCCGTGCCGGTAGGAACCTGACAGATGCCATGAAGGTAAAAAGATGAAGCGTCAGCTCATTTCATCCGGCACACCCTGGGAAGGGATAGCCGGCTACTCACGTGCCGTGCGTGTTGGTGCGGTGATCTATGTGTCCGGTACAACGGCCTCAGACGAGCAGGGCGTGGTACAGCACCCCGGCGACGCCGGAGCGCAGGCGCTGTATGTACTGCGCAAGATCGAGCGCGCGCTCGGCGAGGCCGGTGCCACACTCGCCGATGTGGTACGGACACGGATCTATGTGCGCGATATCGAAGATTGGCGAACAGTCGCGCAGGCTCACGGCAGCCTCTTCGGCACTATTCGCCCTGCCTGTACACTGGTGCGTGCCACACTAATCGAGCCGGAGATGCTGGTCGAAATCGAGGCAGAGGCGGTGATCGGCTGGGAGGCTGAAGTCAGGAGTCAGGAATCGGAAGCAACCGCGTCGACTGCCGTGCCCTCTACTGAGTTCTGATGCCTGACTTCTAAAGCTATGAAATTCTCCATCCGCATCAACAACGATCTATCAGTTGCAGCTTACCCACCGCTGGCACGCGCTGCCGAAGCGGCCGGCTTCGATCAATTCTGGGTCAGCAACGACCTATTTTTGCGCGGTGTCTGGCCTATTCTCAGCGCCTGTGCGCTGGCGACCGAGCGCATCACGCTTGGCACCTGCATTGTTAACCCTTACACAATGCACCCGGCGGAGATCGCCATGCAAGCGCTGGCGCTCGACGAGTTGAGCGGAGGGCGCTGCGTGCTTGGCGTCGCTGCCGGTGCAAAAGAATTCCTCAACTGGGTGGGCATTGAGCAGCCGCACCCGCTGGCCACCAGCGCCGCTACTATTCGCCGACTGCGCGCGCTTTTTGCCGGCGATACTGGCCCCTTTAGCGACGATGGGCTGCCGCCGTGGAGTGCTGCTGCTTATCTACGTGTACCAGCGCGGCCCATCCCGATCTATCTCGGTGCGATGAGCCCGCGTATGGAACAGCTGATCGGCGAGGTGGCCGACGGCGGCCTGCCACTGCTCTTCCCACCCGAGCGCTACGGCGAAGTCGCCGCTCGTGTTCGCCAAGGTGCCGAGGCCGCGGGGCGCGATCCGCTCTCGATCGACCTGGCGGCCTGCATCTGGGTTTCGATCGACGCCAATCGCGAGGCAGCACTAGCGGCACTACGCGCTAAAGTGGCCTATTACGCCAATGCGATGAGCGATAGCGTGTTGCACGCGGTTGGCGCGACACGCGATGATGCCGTAGCTATCGCTGCCGCCTTGCAGGCACACGGCCCCGCGCGCGCGCTGCGTCTCGTCACACCCGAACTGCTACGTATTGGCGTGGCCGGCGACAGCACCGATCTCATTGAGCGATTACACGACCTTATAGACGCGGGTGCTCGTCACCTCAGCTTTGGCCCACCGCTCGGCCCTGACCCGCTCGCGGCCATTCAGCTGCTCGGGCGCGAGGTGTTGCCAGTCTTTTAGAGAAACAAGGAGTGAGAGGTTAGCATTCAAAAGTACATGCAGACATTACAGTGCCCGTCTGTCCAGCCAAGCCGCGAGTTCCTCTACGGTTGTAAAGTCGAGCAGCGCTTCACCCAGTGCAAGCAACTGTTCCGCCGAAAGCAACTCAACCTGCTGGAGCGTCTGCACATCCAGCCGCCCCCAGCTTACGCTCTAGAAGGTGTACCACGAGCGCGCGCTGACCGAGGACTTGACCCTCTGCCAGACCCTCTGCCAGACCCTCTGCCAGACCCTCTGCCAGACCCTCTGCCAGACCCTCCGCATGCCCGATCCGCTCAAAACTTGTCACAAAGCGTTCCATACCGAATACCTCCTGCTCTACCCGCCGCATCTCGTTGCGGGCTACAAGCTCCAGATCAGGGCGCAGGCGCAGCAAATGCTCCATGACACGCAGCAAGCGCCGTATATCCTCTGCTGCGTATCCCTGCCTTAGAAGCGACCGATAACGAGCAACCTTGCGACGCAGCCGCAGCTGCTGTTGGCCCCGCGTTTCCTGAGCATCCCGGTGCATCAATGTGAGCGTCGCGATCGGATTCTGTAGTGCCTCAAGCTGCTCAGCCTGCAGGCTCAACAATTTGACAGCCGGAAAGCGTAGGCTTAGTTCGCAGCCCCAGTTTGCATAGCCAAAGTGCTCGGGCAGCCATTGCTGATCTTCGTCGCCCAAAATCGCCAGGCTGACAATCGGCATCCGCACACGATCAAAGAGCCGCGCGTGATAACAGAACATACGCTCGGCAAAGACATTGTCGTGTTGGCTCTGGATCTCGACATGCACCAGCACCAGTGTTGGCATTCCATCGCGACGCTGTAGCTCCACCAGCTTGTCAACACGCTGCTTACCGGCTTGATCCTCTGGCGCTATCTGCTGAAGTTCGGTGTCACGAAAGACGATAGGCTGCGCCCAGTCGATGGCAGCATACGCAATCGGAAAAAAGAGCTGCAAAAATGCTGCGAAATACTGCTCCAAGGCATATTTCCAGGCTCCATCGTAATCAACTGTTACTGCCATCGACTGGTTCTCTTTCATTATACGCTGATTGCCAAACCCAAATCAACACGGTATCGAAATCCTATAACGTTTATAGTATCAGCATTTTTGTTCTTTTGCAAGTGCTTGTAGGGAGCAATTTCGTTCTTGGTCTACCGTTTGCGTGCTACAATTGAGGTAGCTTCTCCGGTATCGTAACGCTATTGCTAATGATAGAGCTGGCGCGCCAGTTCGATCGTTCGCCCGGTATGCTCAATGCACATCTTTCGCGGCAGCGGTCTGCGCTTTCTGCTGCCTTATTCGCGCCCATACCGCAGCCACTTGCTCCTGGGCACGCTCTACGCGCTGATCGGGGCCTCGGCGAGCGCGTTGAGCCCGGCGTTACTTGGCCTCGCCATCGACGATATTAGCCGTGGCATCCGGCTCAACGTACTCGCCGGTTATGCACTCGGGCTCGTGGCGCTGGCAGCAACGCTAGCGATCTTCCGCTACAACTTGCGTATGCTCACCGGCCAGGTTTCGGTCGGCGTTACCTATACGATGGGCCAGGACTATTTTGCGCGCCTGCTGGAGTTCGAACAGCAGACACTGCGCGAGTACGGCACCGGCGATCTGCTCTCGCGAGGGACAAGCGATTTTATCTATGTCTGGCGCTTCTACAGCGCGGGCTTCCAAATGTCGGCGCACGCTTTTTTTCTGCTCACTATCGGCTGTGTGCTGATGGCAACAACGAGCCCGCTGCTGGCAGGCATTGTGGTGATGATGTTGCTGCTGAGCCTCAGCGTACAGCTTGGTCTTAGCCAACGGGTGGAGGACGCATTTGCACGTGTGCAGCGCCGCATGGGCCAGATGTCGGCTTTCGCCCAGGAGCATCTCAGCGCCTCACGTGTGCTGGCCGCATATGCGCAGGAACAGGCCGCTGCCACCCGCTTCGACCAAGTTAGCGCGAAGTATAGCGACGAAAATCTGCGTTATGTTATGCTCTCCAACGCGATTATCCCGCTGCCAAATCTGGTGGTGCGGCTAGCGGCGACATTCGTGCTCGCCATCGGCGGCTACCTGATCATCGAGAACCGATTGACCGTCGGCCAGTATGTGCAGTTCATCGTCTATCTCGGGTTGCTCAGCGCCGCCGCTACGCAGTTGAGCCGTGCGATCGAGCGTTTGCAGCAGGGCAGCGCTGCGGCCGGGCGCATCGGCGAGGTGCTGCGCCGCAAACCCCTGGTCGCCGACCCACCGGATGCGCTCAGCCCGACAATTCGTGGTGCCATCCGCCTGGAGCACGTTGGTGTCTGTTATGCTGATCGCTGGGTGCTGCGCGACATCACCCTCGACGTACCCGCCGGCAGCACGCTCGGCGTTGTCGGCGCGACGGGGGCCGGCAAGAGCACACTGCTCGGACC
>JAAUTF010000249.1 GCA_012031775.1 Candidatus Altimarinota bacterium
TGCTGCATCCCTACGCCAGCGCCTCCTCGGCGGGTAACCCGAGCAGACGCCGCCGCTCATCGGCGCGGCGCCGCTTCTCGGCGATCATGTCCTCGGTGACATAGACACCAAACGAGCGCAAGCCGGCGAGTTTGAGGCCGTGCTTCTTCATTAGCCGGTACATCTCCTTGACACGCTCCATGTCGATATTGCGCCCGAGCGTGTAATCCTCGTACTTGCCCTCCATCGCCAGCAGCGCCGTCTCCGAAAGGCAGGCGTAGGCCGTACCGGGCGGCATGTCGATGTCGAAGCCGAAGTCTGGCTCGCCGGGCAGAATGATCTCGCCCGACTCGACAACTAACACATCGGGGCGACGGGCGGCGTCTTCCTCGCGCACGTCGGGCGGGCGCGCCACATCGCACACCACCGCGCCCGGCTTGAGCTTGTCGACGTTGATCACCTTGCCGCTCAAAGCGCTCGTCGTCGTCACAATCAGGTCGGCATCGCCGACGTAGGCATCGGGGTGGGTGGCCGCGATCACACGTGCGCCGGGCGTTTCGGCCTCGATCTGCTGTTTGAGCGCCAGGAGCCGCTCTGGGCGCGGTGCCACCAACACGACATCGCGCACCGCCTGGGCCAGCAACCGCGCGCACACGGCACCGATGCTGCCGGTGGCACCGATCACCACTGCACGCACTTTCTCAGGTCGACCGCCCTTCATGGCCAGCACCGCTTGCTTGGCTGCCTCGAGCGTGGCCGCCACCGTAAGCGAATTGCCGCTCGTGATGCCGATCGTGCTCTTCTGCGCCACCGTAATGCCGGCGTCACCGACGACAGAGGTAAAAGCGCCGAGGCCCATCAGCTTCGCGCCCATACGCTCGGCCATGCGCGAGGCGCGGATAAGACGACGGTAGGTGAAGGCCGGCTCGCGCCGCATCATCTCGCGCGGCGTGGTGCCAAGCGTGAGCAGAATGCCCTCGGCCTCTTCGCCGGTAGCCATGCTGCGGATACCGCGCATGCGTGAAAGATACATCGGTGGGAAGAAAGCCGCGACATATTCAACCATGCGCTGCGGCAGGTAGCGCGTCCAGGCGAAGCGCCGATCGTTGGCGATCAGGCTGGTGCGCAGTGGGTGAATCACAAAGGCGAACTTCGGGCGCGGGGCAGGGTTAAGCTGTTGGACGGTCGGCTCCCATCCAGCGGCAGCGATAAAGTCGAGCACCTCGGCCTCGCCGGGCTGACCCATACTCTCGGTGATCGCCACCACGATCGCTTCGAGCACATCGGTGGAGACAAACGGTTGGGTCGCGCTCAATGGCGGCGACATAGTGATCAGCGTTGTAACGCCGCGTCGCCGTAAATCTTCGATCTCATGCGGGGCTGGATCATCGGTGATCACCACCCGATTCTTTAAATCGGCAGGCGCAAAGCGCCGCAGATAGGCGAAATCACCGGCGATCACATCGGCCCACTTAAAAGAGCGCCTCGGCAGTTGGGTGCGGCTCTTCGCTGCCATAGGCCACCGGGTGCAGGAATTTATAAGGCAGGAGCGCGGCGAAAGGCAACACCGTGGCTGCATACAATTCTAACTGATCGAGGTTTTGCGGCACCGGCAGCCGCGCCAGACGCAGCTGTAGGAGCGGGTCGCCGAAGCGTAGATCGCACTCGTACTGCGTGAGCGCCTGCGCCAGTTGATAGCGCTCGATGCCGCTTGTCACCAGCACGCGGCGGTAGCGAAACAGCCCCGGGATCGTGTCGGCGGCGCGTTTGATCGCCCAGCGCTCGAGTGTCCCCTTCAGCACACCGCCATCCACCACCGGTGTGCGACGGGCCTGGTTGGCGATACGCAGCGCCTGACGATGGGGATAGCGCGCTTTGCCGATGCGGAACACCGGTGTGAGGCCGCCAAGTGCGATCGCGTCGACCTGGCCGTCGAACGAGCGGATCAACTCGCTGGCATGGTTCACATCACCATTCGTCCCAACTCGCTGCACTTCGATGTGCTGGCCGAGGATCGTTGTTGTGAAGCGGTAATCACGCTGCGACGAACCCAGGCTCACGCTGACAATGCGCTTCATGCTCTCGCTCCTTGAACAACAGTTCAGAAGAAGACGTTGTAGCACGGGTGTCGGCGCGCAAGACGCCGTTCCCCAACGTACCACGCCCCGCTTATGCGTTTCGACCGATATAGACGAGCAGTATAGCATATTCCTTTCTGGCAGAGCAGGTGCCGTCCACGATGAAACAGATACAAGGTAGAATAGGAATCAATCTATACTACATCCTGGGAGTGATGTTATGGCTACGCTTCGTCGCTCGCCGCTCGTACCTGTGCTGGCGCTGCTTTTCATTTCGCTCACGACTCTTGCTGTTTGGCCCGATATGGTGTTACGGGCATTCGATAGTACAGCTTTTGTTCCACACGGGATCTGCATCCTCTGGGACCCACGGCTGGTCTCGCTGCATCTGGTAATGGACTTGCTGATCGGTTTGTCGTATATCGTCATTGCGGCGGCGCTGGTCTTTCTTGTGATCCGGCTGCGCCGACGCTTGCCCTTCCACTGGACTTTTCTCGCCTTTGGTGGTTTTATCTTCTTTTGTGGGACGACCCATTTTGTCGCAATTGTTGTGCTATACGAGCCGATCTACTGGTTCGATGGCTTGATGAAAGCGCTAACGGCGCTGGCCTCGGCTACCACGGCGATGGTGGTGGTGGCTCAGGTGCCGCAGATCCAGCGCCTCTTCGCTGACATGCAACTTGCCGCACACAATCGTGCTGAACGCGATACGCTTTACGAACAACAGCAGCGAGCTGTTGAGCATCTTCAGGCTACCCTGGCCAGCAAAGAGCACGATTTGTTCGTGCTGCTCGATAAGCTCCAGCAGAGCGAGGCGCGTTTTCGCCTGGTGCTGCACGGTTCGCCGACGACGGTGTTTATGCAGGATCGTGAGCTGCAGTATACCTGGGCCTATAACACGCTGCCCCAGTTGCCCTTCGACAATATCGTCGGCCTGAGCGACAATCAGCTCTTTGCCAATCAGACAGCGGATCATCTTGTGCGGCTCAAACAGCGCGTGCTGAAAACCGGCAGCGCGGTGCGTCAGGATGTCGAGATCGCCATTGAAGCGCACATAGCTTTTGTCGATCTACACCTGGAGCCAGCGCTGAACGAGCGGGGTGAGATCATCGGCGTGCTCGGGACAGCGTCCGATATCACTGAGCGCAAACAGCTTGAACGCCAGTTGATGCAAGCGCAGAAAATGGAGAGTATCGGGCGGCTGGCCGGCGGTGTCGCCCACGACTTCAATAATCTGTTGACGATTATCCTCGGCCACCTTGATCTCGTCGAGGGCGAACTGCCGCCTACCGGCACCGGGCGTGAAGATCTAACCATTATCCGCAGTGCTGCGGATCGGGCGGCAGCAATCACCCGCCAGTTGCTTACCTTTGCTCGCAAGCAGTCCTTTGAGCCGCAGCTTGTCGACTTAAACACTCTGCTGAGCGATCTCTTCCCCATGCTGCAGCGGATCGTTGGTACCCAAGTACTGCTGCGGCAGGAACTTACACCCGACCAGGTGATGTTACACGCCGATCCGACCCAGATTCAGCAAATTGTGTTGAATCTTGTCATCAATGCGCGTGATGCGATTACGGCGACGGGTACGATCAGCCTGGCCACGGCGAAGGTGTTTGTCAGCGCCGACGCGAGCGCTGCGAGCGCAGATCTTGCACCCGGACGCTACGTGCGGCTCCTCGTTGCCGATAGCGGAAGCGGGATTGCGCCTGAGCATCTGGCACATATTTTTGAGCCATTTTTCACGACCAAACCGGTGGGCAAGGGCACTGGCCTGGGCCTCGCGATCTGCTATGGTATTGCTCACCAGCACGGTGGTGCAATTCGGGTCGAAAGCGAGCCGGGCTACGGCACACAGTTCAGCGTCTATCTACCGCATCGCGATGCACAAGACGATCGTTTTGCACCGGGCGAGGTGGTGCCGCCGCAGCCGGGGGGTGCCGGGCGTGTGTTGTTGGTTGAAGACGAAACCGGCCTGCGCTCGCTGATTAGCCGCGTGCTCCGCGCCCATGGCTACGCTGTGTGGGAGGCGGCGAACGGGCGGCACGCGCTGGCGCAGATACAGGCCTATGGTCTCGATACCTTCGATCTGCTGGTCACCGATGTGATGATGCCCGAGCTTGGCGGGCGAGCGGTTGCCGATCATGTCTGGCGCGAACGCCCCGATCTGCCAGTGCTCTTTATGACTGGCTACTCCGAGCACACCTTAGTTGCGGGCGACTTCGATGCAACGCTGAGGCGGATGACAGCGCTGCTAGTAGAGAAGCCCTTCCCGATGCAACAGCTGCTTTACTGGGTGCGTCAGCTGCTCGAGCGGCGCTGAAGGCTGGCGGAAGTGTGCTACAATCGCAGCGCAGTGCCGTTCTTAACGCGACAATCTACGAGGAGGTGGATACATGCGTATCGAGCGAAACCTGGGGATGGATCTGGTGCGTGCCACCGAAGCGGCCGCGCTGCGTGCCGGCCGCTGGATGGGCCGCGGTGATAAGAACGGTGCCGATAAGGCTGCCGTCGACGCGATGCGGTACACGTTGAACAGTATGCAGATGAACGGCGTGGTGGTGATCGGCGAGGGCGAGAAAGATGAAGCCCCGATGCTCTACACCGGTGAACAGATCGGCACCGGCGATGGCCCACAGCTCGATATCGCCGTCGACCCTGTCGAGGGCACGTCTTTGCTGGCTGAGGGTATGCCAGGCGCGATCGCGGTGGTGGCGGTGGCCGAGGCTGGTGCGTTTTATGGCTGGCAGGGCATTGCATATATGGACAAGCTCGCAGTCGGCGAGCGTGCGCGTGGTGTGATCGATATTAACGCCCCGGTGGCCTACAACATCCGCAGTGTGGCCCGCGCCCTCGGCAAACAGGTCGCCGATGTCACGGTGGTTGTGCTCGACCGCCCACGTCATAAAGACCTTATCCGCCAGATTCGCGAGACGGGCGCACGTATCAAGACGATCTTGCACGGCGATGTCTCGGCAGGCGTGATGACGGCGATCGACAACCCGCCTGCCGATATTTGATGGGCATCGGCGGCGCGCCCGAGGCGGTGATTACCGCCGCCGCGTTAAAGTGTACCGGCGGCGAGATCCAGTGCAAGCTCTGGGCGCGTAACGATGAAGAGCGCGCGCTGATCGTCGAGCAAGGCTTGGATCTGACGAAGACGTTTACCATTGCCGATCTGGTGCGCGGTGAGAATGTGTTCTTCGCCGCTACTGGTATCACGCCCGGCGAGTTCCTGCGCGGCACCGAGTATTATGGCGGCGGCGCACGCACGCATAGCGTCGTGATGCGCTCGCTCTCTGGCACGGTGCGTTATATCGATAGTAATCATCGCTGGGATAAGCTGATGCGTATCTCGAACGTGGATTATGAAGAACGTTGATGATTGGGCTGCCTGGCGAGACACAGCATGCTGCGTCTTGCCAGGCAGCTTATCTTGCAGATAATGCAGACTTTTCCTAAACATATCGATCTTCGTCGTCTGCTGGCCAGTTCGCCGCTCTTTGCTGTCGCCCTGGCGCTCGGCGGCGGTGCGCTCGTGGGCGGGATGACGGCGCTCGGCCCGATCTATGTCGCGCTCGGGCTCGTAGCGTTGGCGGTTGCTTACGCAATGCTGACCAGCACCGATCTGGGGCTGGCTGCTGTTTTCGCTATTGTTACTCTGCTGCCCTTCGCCACGCTGCCATTCAAGGCGATCATCACCCCCAACTTTCTGACCCTGGCGCTGCTCGCCCTGTTCGGGGTGTGGGTGCTGCGTCTGCTGGCCTATAGCGAACAATACCCGCTGGTGATGACGCCGCTTGGCTTGCCTGTGCTCGGCTTCGTCGGCCTGACGTTTTTCTCGCTCTTTCTTGGCGCACGCGGCCTGCCCGACCCCCAGACGCTGCATAACTACGCCAAGTTTTTGCTTGGCGTGTTGTTGTTTTTTAGCGTGGTGAATGTGGTGCGCACGCGCCAGCAAATCCGCTTTGCGCTGCGCGCGCTTATTTGGCAGGTGGTGCGCTGGGCGACTTGGCTTGCTGCTCTATGCGCTGGGCGATGCACTTGCGCTTTCTTTGCTGGTGCGCCTTGGCCGTATTGGCTACCCCGAGAGCGGGCGGGTGTTGCGGTATGTTGAAGATGACCCCGATGGCCTGGAGCGTGCGATCGGGCTTTCGGTCGACCCGAACAGTTTCGGTGGGATGCTGGCGCTCGTCGCCGTTTTCGCCATTGCACAGTTAATCGCCGAAAAGCCCTTGTTACGGCGCTGGCTACTAGCCGCTGTAGTTGGTACAATAGTAGTGGCGCTGCTGTTGACCTTCTCGCGGGCTGCGCTGTTTGGTCTTATTTTTGGTATAAGCTATATGGCGCTCGTGCGCTACCGGCGGCTCTGGTGGGCTATGGTTGGCGGTGGCGCAGTAATTACGGTTTTACTGCTGGCATTTGGCATCGGTGGGGCCTTTGTAGAGCGGTTTGTTGCAGGTGTACAGTTCCAAGATCAAGCGCAGCAGATGCGCCTTGCCGAGTTCGAGAACGCAATCAACATCATTGAGCGCTATCCGTTCTTCGGCATTGGCTTTGGCTTAGCGCCCGATCTCGATCTCACCGCCGGTGTGAGTAGCATTTATCTGGCGATCGGGCAGCGCATGGGGTTGATCGGCCTGGCTGCCTTTCTGGCCGTCGTCGGCTACTGGTTTGTGCTCACCTGGCGTGAACTCGGCCGGCGCGATGCCGAAACGGTGAATTGGTTGCTCGGCGCTCAGGCAGCGATTGTCGCGGCATTAGCCGTTGGGCTGGCCGATCACTACTATTTTAATATCGAGTTCAGCCACATGGTCGCCTTGTTCTGGGGCACGCTTGGCCTGGGGATGGCCGTCGTGGGCGAGTAACTGCTGTATTCGTTTGTTCTTTTGTTCGTCAATTCAGCGAGCGATGCACGTGACCACAGAACATACTACCGCAATCGACACACGCTGGGTCGGGATGGGTTTCGGCCTTTTTTCGGCGATGTTGTTGGTGTATGGCCTGGCGCGTGAGCCGCTTCCGCCGTGGGGTGTGGTGAGCGCCCTGATATTACTGGTAGTCTGTGCGCCGCTGGCCGGTTTTTCATTGCAGCCGAGCCCGCGGCTGGCTCGGCTGCGCTCGTTGGGTCTAGTGATCTTGCTTGCGGCGCTGGCGCTGGCACTGGTGGGCCTGAGCGGTGCGCTAGTTTCGCCGTTCTGGCCCGCGCTGTTGCTGCCGATGCTGGCGGCGCTGCTGCTGATGCCTGGCGGTGCGGGCGCGGGTGTGGCGGCGGCGATCTGGGCTGCCTATGCCTGCTTTATCGTGGCTATGCCGCCGCCCATGCGTGTCGACTCCGCCGCTCAATGGCTGCTTCAGAGCGCCTTAGTTGGCCTGGTTGGCCTGGTGCTTGAGCGCTCGATCAGCGCACAACAGCGCCTGCAGGCGCGTACCGCCGCGCGCGAACGCGCCCTGCACGACTTCCTGGTTGTCTCTAATCGCCTGCGGGTTACGGCGCAGCCACAGCGTGTGCTGGCCTATGTTGCCGGCGCTGTGCAGGCGTCCGGCGATTTCGACTGTGTCACGCTGAGTTTGCTCGATTGGAACCACGCGCAGGCCACCGTCGCCGTAGCTGTCGGCGCACGCGGGCGGCGCCTGGCAGCCGTCGAAGGCCTACATATCGCCTGGGCTGAATTCGAGCGCCGCCTGGAGAGCGGTGTACGCCTCGGTGCCTACGCGATCTCCTGTGCCACACTGCCCTTTCGCAATCTGCCCGACGAAACGCATTTGCTCATCCCGCTCTCTGGGCAGTTCGATGAGCCGCGCGGTGTGTTGAGCGTGTCGGTGGCGCGCGCCCAAGAGGCGGTGCTGCTCGATGCGCTGCCTTTGCTGGAACTGCTCGCCAATCAGGCCGCCGCTGCCCTCGATAATGTCGAGCTCTACGCAACGCTCGCCGACCGCGTGCAGCACGCGACAGCCGATCTCGAACGCAACGCCGACGAATTACGCGCCGCGCGCGATCGCGCCGAGCGCTCTACCAGATCGCGCGCGCGCTCGCGGTTACCCTCGATGAGCGCCAGGTGCTTGAGCAAACCCTCGAACTGGTGGTGCGCTCCACAGCTGCCGACCAG
>JAAUTF010000250.1 GCA_012031775.1 Candidatus Altimarinota bacterium
GCCGCCCTGTTGGGCTGGTTCTCACTTAAATTCACCCTGCTCAAGCCCAGCTGGCCGACCGACCCGGCAGCGATCAACACCTTCCTGCTGTTCGTGGTCGCCCTGGCGCTGCTCACAGCGATGGCGCAAGTGGTGCAGCGCGAGCGGGCTAGCCGCCAGCGGGCTGAAGCGCTGCTGCGCGACCTCGACCGATCACATCAGCAGCTCGCCGCCTCTCACGCCCAGGTAGTGCGCGCGTCGGGCCAGGTAGCCGAACTAGCCACGGTGGCCGAGCGCAACCGGCTTGCCCGCGACATCCACGACAGCCTGGGCCACTCGCTGACCGTAGTTGGTGTGCAGCTCGAAAAAGCCCTCCTGGTAGCCGACGAAGATCCGGTCGCGCTGCGGGCGGCGGTAGGCCACGCCAAGCGCCTCGCCGACCAGGCCCTACGCGACGTGCGCGAGTCGGTGAGTACGCTGCACCAGGATATGGCACCACTCGTGCTTCAGAGCGCGCTCGAACACCTAGTGGCCGACCTGCGAGCGCTGCCGTTCACGATCCACCTGCGGTTTGATGGCGACGAGGGGCGCTACGGGCAGCAACAGCTCCTGGCGCTGTACCGCACGGCGCAAGAGGGGCTGACCAACATCCACAAGCACGCTGGGCCAGTCGGGTACAACTCACGGCTATCATGGGCGAGCACGAGGCGACGCTACGGTTAGAGGACGACGGAGGCGGCCTGAGCGGTGACGTATGGGCGGGGGGCGGCACCGGCCTGCGTGGCGTCCGCGAGCGACTAGAGCTGGTGAGCGGGCGGCTGACGGTCATATCGGTCGCAGGAGGTGGCACCCAGTTAGAGGCGTGCATCCCACGGGTGGGGGTGAGCGGCAGAAGGGATAGGGGATGAGCACGACGCTGCGACTGTTGGTGGTGGACGACCAGGAGCTGATGCGCGACGGCCTGATGGCGATCCTGGCCCGCCAGGAAGGCATTACCGTGGTCGGTGCCGCAGCCGACGGCAAGAGGCACTTCGGCAAGGTCGAAACGCTGGGGCCAGACGTGGTGCTGATGGATGTCCGTATGCCGGTGCTAGACGGGGTAGCAGCCACCGCCGAAATTCGGCGACGCTGGCCGCAGATCCAGGTGCTGATGCTGACGACCTTTGACGACGTGGGTATATTGTGGAGGCATTACGTGTGGGAGCAGCGGGCTACATCCTGAAGAACATCCCGGCGCAGGATCTAGCGGCAGCGGTGCGGCTGGCCCATCGTGGTGTGGTGCAGCTCGACCCAGCGGTAGCAGCCAAGGTCGCCGCAGCGCTGGCCACACCTACTGCTGGAGCACCGCTGACCAGAGGGCAGCACCCGGCCCTTGCCGGGCTGACCGAGCGGGAGCGGGAGGTACTGGCCCTGGTGGCGAGCGGAGCAAACAACCGCGAGATCGCCGAACGGTTGGTGATCTCCGAGGGCACAGTCAAAAGCCACATCTCCAGCATCCTCGGGCAGCTCGGTCTACGCGACCGCACCCAGATCGCGGTGTTTGTCCACCAGCAGATGAGCGGCGCACGGTAGGGCGGCGCTACGCGGTGATGAGACACCACAGAGTTGTAACAGATTCATAATACATGCTGAGCGAGCACGAAACACATGTTCGCCCAGCGTATAACATCTTCACAGCAGCTGCATTTATTCAGCGCTCATCTGCTCCCGCAGGCTCCGTGGCCGCATATCTGTCCAGACTGTTTCGATATAGGCAAGGCATTCCTCCTTTGTCCCCACAACACCTACGTCCGTCCAACCAAGCGCGTTCTCGCGATCGGCTGGCCATATCGAATACTGCTCCTCGTGGTTCATGACCACTTTATAGCGCTGTTCCTCATTGCTCATGGCTGTTCTCCTCGTGTAGATGCTTTTTCGCTACGGGATGCGAACATTATTGGTTGGCCTACATGATGTATGAACTGTGACCTCGCCCGTGCAGACGCATCACAGCCACACTAGGATGATCGACACGCTCTGAGACAAGGTTAGTTGTACGTACGATACATGCTATGCCGCAGGAAGGCCACAGCCGCACTATAGAAGGCGAAGGCAAAGGCGCACAGAATAGCTATATTGGGCAAAACGGCGATGAGCTCGGCATCCGCGATGAGCAGCTGCTCGTAGGCATTGAGCGCCCAAGTATGCGGCGAGAGAAGGCCCAGAGTCTGCATAAAGGGCGGTAGTTGATCGCGGGGAACCATAACGCCGCCGAGGATAGCCAGCGGCAGCACGATCATGAGGCCCAGCCCGCTGACTTGCTCGTAGCTCCGGGCGACTGCTGCCAGCAATAGGCCCAACCCGCCCGCTGTGAGTGAGGCAACAAGCGAGACCAGCACGAGCCCGAGCGGGTTAGCTTGCAGGTTCAGTGCGGGCACACCGAAGAGCGGCAAAACAAAGACACCGGCGGCAAACATCACGGCAATCTGAACCGTATTGACCAACAGTGCGCCAAGCAATTTGCCCGCCATCAGATCGATACTTGTCGCCCGTGTCACGAGGATGCGCTGGAGCGTACCAAGCCGTCGCTCATCGAGAATACTCGCGGCAAGATACTGCACGATGAAGAAAACGCCGAAGAGCGTATAGGCAGGAACATTCCGCTGCGCCGCCACGTCGGACGATACCACATTCGAGAAGGCGAGCGACATCACCAATATGAAGACCAGCGGCATCAAAAAGAGGATGGCCAGAGCGCCGGGGTCTCGCCGCAACATGGTCAAATCTTTCAGCGCCGTAGCCATTACGTGGTTCATCATAGATGCCTTTCTGCTTGCGCACGGGTGCGGTTACCGGTGCATAGCCGTACTACGTGGCGCTCAGGAGCACGTGCGGCGCAGCCCTTCGTGCAAATTGCCGAGCGCAGCTTAAGCCTGTGGTGGCCGAACAGGTTGCTCAGATCTGCGTAAGCCCGTGTTCGCCACGCCGTGACGTTCGATCGTCGTTTAGTCGCGCAACTGGCGGCCGGTGAGATCCAGGAAGACGAGCTCAAGATTCGGTTTGTTGAGCACGATCCCGTCGATTGCCACCCCTTGATCGTTCAGGGCTGCCACGATAACTGGCAGAGCGCGATGAACTGCACGGCTTTTGATGTTCAGCTGACTATCGCACTGCTGAACGTCGTTGACATGCGGCAGTGTCCGCAGCTGCTGCACCAGATAGTGTGGTGCGGGCGCGGGTAGGGTGACGATCAGCACGCCATAGCCCATACCTTCGATCAGCGCGGCTGGCGTATCGAGCGCAACCAGACGCCCGTGATCGATGATTGCGATACGGTCACACAGCCGCTCTGCCTCTTCCATATAGTGGGTGGTATAGATCAGCGTTGTGCCCTGTGCTTTGAGCGCCTCGATCTGGGTAAAATAAAGCTCCGTGACTGCGGATCAACACCGACAGTCGGCTCGTCGAGAAAGACTACTTTGGGGCGGTGCAAAAGCCCGGCAGCGAGATTGACCCGGCGCTTCATGCCCCCGGAGAATTTTTCTACGATGTCGTTCGCGCGATCGCTGAGCCCGACTACGGCAAGGGCTTCGTCGACGAGGCGGCGCAATGTCTGGCCACGCAGGCCATGGAGTCGGCCGAAGTAGCTCAAATTCTCGCGCGCGGTCAGCGTCGGGTAAAGCGCGAGATCTTGCGGGATCAGGCCGATGCAAGATTGTACCTGTTGGGTATGGGTGACGATATTGTGCCCACAGATCCGGGCCTGCCCGCCGGTTGGGCGGATCAAGCTCGCCAGCATGCCGATGAGCGTGCTCTTACCCGCGCCGTTGGGGCCGAGCAGGCCAAGGCACTCGCCCTGGTGAACGCTGAAGCTTACGTCGCAAACGGCAGAGGCCTGCGCTCCTGCGTAGTGCTTAGTGAGTGCCTGCACCTCGACAACTACAGGTGCGCTTGGCCGTGATATAGCTGCGGCAGGCTTTTGGAACTCGCTCATTACGAGCATTGTCTCTTCCTTAGATGACAGGACTTACGCAGTGCCCCACCATAACATACGGCAGACCTCGCGCTGCGCTCGGGGTGACCGCGCATTGCAAGGCATTCCGTGGTTGAGTGCGCAACTCCTGTGAGATGAGGTGGAGCGACAGCTCACACCAGCGAATGGTCGGGCCAGTAGCGCCAGCTAACCTGGCAGTCTTGAGCTTCCAGCGCGAGCGCTGCGACATAGCCGCTGGGTGGCGCGAGCAGCCGCAAGCTCCAATTGATCGTCTGTGTTGGCGCTTCGCTCAGCGCTTGCAAGCGTGGCCCATAACGCGGATGCCAGGTGACGGTGAAGCCGCGAAAGTCGAGAGACAGCCCTGCGCCCTGACCCTTGGCGTATGCCTCTTTCAGCGACCAGTACTGAAAGAAGGCCAGGTGCTGCTCAGCAGGCGGGCGACGCAGAATCGCGCCATACTCTTCGGGTGTAAAATATGCAGCCGCGATCTCGCCCCAGCCGATATCGGCCCGCAACTGCTCGATATCGACACCGACAGGTCGCCGTGCAATGGCATATAACGCGTAGCGGCCCGCATGCGCGAGGTTGAAGTGCAGCGGCCACGACGGACTAGCGCATGCGGCTAACGCTGGCTTACCGTAAGCGTTGTATGTGAATTGGAGCGACTGCGGCGCGCGTTCGAGATAGCCGCCCAAGATCCGCCGCAGCATGGCTCGGCTCACAATGTAGCTGGTGCGAGCAGCAGGCAGGCGAAAAGCGCATCGCGCGCGCGTGCTCATCGGCGCTCAAAAGCGAGCGCAAGGCTGTAAGGTGTGTGGCACCCTGATCCAGGCTGACCTGCCAAATATGGACAGCATCGTCAGTGGCCAGGTCGAACTGCCTGGTATATGCTGTTGTAACGCTTGGCGGCAATGGCATCATCGTTTCAGGCCTGCACAAATGGTGCGAGCTGTGCGGCCAATTGGCGCAGCAGCAGATCGCGGTGGCTTTGCACAAAGAAGTGACCGCCGGGGATCATCGTCAGATCGAAGTCAGCGCTTGTATGCTCGGCCCATGCTCGCAGGGCCATCTCGGATACCTCGGGGTCGTCGCTGCCGCCGAAGGCGCGAATCGGGCAGCTGAAGGCCACCTCGCTGCTGTATAGGTAGGTGCCGCACATGGTGAAGTCGGCCCGTAACAGTGGAATCACTAACTCCATCAGCTCGGGGCTAGCGAATACCTCTTTGGGCGTGCCGTTAAAGCTCTGCAGTTTGTCGACGAATTCTGCTTGCGGCAGCAGGTACTCGGGCGATGTGGTATCGGGCAAGTGCGGGGCGCGCTGGGCAGACACCATCAGCAGATCAGGCGTTTGCCCGTAGCTGCTGCGCAGGTGACGCGCGAACTCGAAGGCAATAAGGGCACCCATGCTATGCCCAAAAATAGCGAAGGGGCGGTCGAGCGCGGGTGCGAGGACTTCAGCGAGCACCTGCACCAGAGCCGGGATACGGGTGAACGGGCGCTCGTTCATACGCGCCTCGCGCCCGGGCAACTGAATCGCGCAGACTTCTACGCTTGTCGGTAGTTCGCTCGACCAGCGCCGGTAAATCGACGCCCCCCCGCCGGCGTAGGGCAGGCAGAAGAGCCGCAGCTGCGCGTTCGGCCGCGGGGTGTCGATGACAAGCCATGGTGAGGCGGTACGCTGTGTATGTATCGTTGTGGTCATGGATGGTTAACTCCTTAATACCAAATTCGGCGAAGGGGTGCTGGTTGGTTGTGGTTGTTGGCAACGACGCTGCCAACAAACCACGACCAACCGAAACTCTTGCTACCGGGCATCGTTCGCCAGCAGCAGCTGGAGCGCCTCGCGGCAGTGCTGTGCCAGACGCGCGATGGTCGAATGTTCGTGCATCTGCTCGCTGTATAGCCAGCGCAGCCGCAACCGATCGTTGTGTAGTGCGGCGACGACATCGATCAGATGGGCGCGCTGGCTCGCCGGGCTGCGCGGTGCGCCGAAGGCGTCATCGAGCATCTGGACTCTGGTCGGCAGCAGTTCGGCCCAATCGGGCGCGAGCCGGACGCTGATCTCGGGCTGTGGGTAGGCCGCGAAGCGATCAGCGAGGCCCGGCGCAGCGTTCAGATAGCGGAGCAGGCCATAACTCGCTGCGTCACAGGTGCGCAGCGCACCGCGCACCGCACTGAGCGTGCCCTGCACTGTGGCTTTCCGCTCGGCCGTGAGCAGCAGCGGGAAGGCGGGGCTAAGCCAGCCCACGGTGCGGTGGGCGTCAAGGCTGTCTAAATGGGGCTGCAGAGCGCTACGCCCGTGCTGCTCTACCGCGATCCACTGAACGGGATTGTCCGTCCAAGCAACCAGGCTGTGGCATACAGCGCTGAGTATCAGCTCAAGAGTCCGCTCCTCGTTGCCAGCGGTATATTCTATCAGGGCTTGCGTCTGGCCAAAGCTCAACTCAAGCTCCAAGCTACGGGCCGAGGCCTCGGTGTTGAATGAAGGGCTGTATCGCGATCGCGCGGCAGGGCAACGACCGTTTCGACCGCCAGCTGTTGCCAGTAGGCGGCAGAAGCTCCGTCGGCGCTACGCCGGGCCGCATCGTGGAGCTGCGCAGTGAGCGCCTGGAGCGGGGTTGATGTCGGCGGAAGCGCGACTGTCGCACCGCGAACCAGTGCGTTATGCACGAGCTGCACTTCGTCGAGCAAGATCGCAGCCGAGACCAGGTCGGCGACAAGCTGATGCACAACGAGCAGCAACACATCTTTGGCACGACCGCGATTGAAGAGGACAACGCTGATCAGGGGGCCGGTGACGAGATCGAGGGCTGCTTGCGTCTCGGCAGCATTGGCCTCGATCACCGCCATGTGGTTAGAGTCAGACGCATAGAACAGCTCAACATAGCTGAAACTAAATAGACCTGCGAGTGCGCCTGCGCGCTGCTCCCAGCCAGCCGCGCTATGAGCAAAATGATGCTGGAAGCTGTCGTGGCGCTTTAACACCGTGTGCCATGCGTCTTCGGCCACGCCTGGCTCCCAGGGCTGATCGAGCTCAAGCAGCAGCGTGTGCGTGGCGTGACGGGGGGCGCTCGGCTGCACGGTTAAGAAAACGCGCCTGGCCAGGTGTGAGCGGTAATCCGGCGCTAGAGGGTGCGATGCTGATCTCGGTGTGCGGCGCGGGCGGCACCAGCACCGCTGCGAGCGCGGCGATAGTCTGATGTTGAAAGATAAGGTTCGGCGTCAGCGTCAGCTGGCAGGTCTTGGCCTGCGCCATCACCTGAATGGCGAGGACGGAGTCGCCGCCGAGTTCGGTGAAGCTATCGTGGATGCTCACCTGTTCGATCCCAAGGACGCGCTGCCAGATCGCGGCAAGCTGCTGCTCGGCGGGCGTACGTGGGGCCTCGTAGGGGCTAGATAAGGCTGGGCGTGGGTTGAGGGTGGCCGCAGTTGTGTCGGCGATCTGCGCCTCGGCGCTGGCGTCCTCGCGCTTGATAGCTTTGGCAATGGTGTGCTCGATATCGTGCAAGGCGACCACCGCCTGGCTGAGCTGTGGCTGCGCCAGGGCGCGCACAAAAGTCTCGGCACCCTCGTGCGGCAAAATCCGGCCCGCATCACGCTGCTGGCCGGCCCACGAGCGAGTGTAAAGCTCCTCGGCCTCGATCGTAAGCGCGGAGGCGCGCTGGGTGTTCCCGGCCAGGGATAGTGCTTCCTCGCTACGCGCGAGCGCCTGCTCGTCGGCCACACGTTTCATAGCGAACTCTTCGATCGCCACGACACAAACGCCATCGGCGTCGAGCAGGAAGAAGTCGAAGCTGATCACCTCGGCCCCGGGCGCGCTGCCATCTCGGCAGCGCAGATAACTGTAGAGCTGGCGGGTCAGCGGCCCGTAGAGCAGCAGCGAGCGATACGAGAGCGGCAGGTAGGCCTCCTGGCCGAAGTAGCCGACCCCAAACTTGGTCGCGGCGTCGAGCAGCGCCGGGTGCAGACTGAGCTCGCGCAGTTCGTCGGCGAAGGCGGCCGGAAACTCGAGCACGGCAAGCGCCTCGCGGTCGCCATAATAGATCGTCTGCACGCTCTGCCAACGTGGGCCGAAGACCAGCAGGTGCTCGCCGTCGTCGCTCGCGGGCGCAGCAGCGCGATCGTCGCGGGCGGCAGCACAACGCGCGATCAGCTCAGCGATTGTAAAACGCGGCGCGGGGCGTGCCGCTACCGTCG
>JAAUTF010000251.1 GCA_012031775.1 Candidatus Altimarinota bacterium
AGCGAGCTAGACTACCACCCGAGCGCGGTTGCACGGCGCTTGCAGGGCCGCCGCAGCGAAGTGATCGCCTATGTGACCGAGGTGGGCGGGCAGCCGGTAAACGACTTCCAGTTCAAAGATTTTATTACGGTCTTGGCGCGCAGCTGCGCCGAGCACCAGCTGGATCTGCTCATCCACCCGCTGCGCAGCGGTGGCGATTATCGTACCGATCTTAGCCGCTTGCTGCGTGGCGGCCATGTCGATGGTTTGATTCTGGCCGATACGCGGGCCGAGGATGCGCGTGTCAACTATTTGATCGAACAGGGTTTGCCCTTTGTCGCTTTCGGTCGCACCAACCGCAACGATAATTACGCCTTTGTTGATCTCGACAGCCAGGCCGGGACGTATGCCTCGACGATGCACCTGATCGAGCGCGGCCATCGCCGCATCGCTTTTTTAGGCACCTCCCTAACTTTTGCCTATGCGCAGTATCGCCTCGATGGCTACAACCAGGCGCTACGCACGTATGATCAGCCGCTCGACCCGGCGCTTATCTTTGCCGATCTCGACAACGAATCACAGACACGTGAGGCAGTGCGCCAGCTGTTGTCGCTGCCGGAACCGCCGAGCGCGATCACTGCTGCCACCGATATGCTTGCGCTCCACGCCATGCGTGCCCTGGAGGATGCTGGCATACAGCCGGGCCGCGATATTGCCCTGGTGGGATTTGATGATATACCGCTGGCGGCCTACGCCCGACCAGCGCTGACCACGGTGCGCCAGCCTTTCGATTTGATCGGTGGCCTGCTTATTCGTACACTGCTCGGGGTGATCGCGGGTGCATCGGAGATCCAGCACCAGCATCTGGTGCAGCCAACGCTGGTGGTGCGCGAATCGAGTTGTATGTAATTATTGCGGCATTCAGGAGCACGAGCACAGCGCCAGGTGCTTCGGGCACCGCGATTGACCGCAATTGATCTGACGACTGCTATAGCGCTATCCAGTTCTACTGCAGTGCGCAGCGGAACGACGAGCGCGGCAATTCGCAATCTGCAATCGTATGCTCTGGCGGCATACCCTGCATTTCGTGCCAATAAGGAGTGTTGGATGAACATCATCAAACGCACCCTCGCTTCGGTTCCTATGAGCTACATTCTGCTACCGCTGCTGGTGCTGCGCCGACGGTGATCGCGGGCTCACGATTATATGTGCTTGGTTATGGCTCAGGGCAGCTCGCGCCGATCGGTGCTGAACATCTGGTCGGCCTGATGGGCGGCATCTGGTGCCACCCCTTGCGCGTTGGCGATGGCGTGCGGCTTGAGTTGCTCGCTGCCGATGGTGAGGTGCTGCCGATGCACCAGGCTGTGTTAAGCGAGAGCCCCGCGTTACTGCGTTGGGATTGGTCGACGGGTGATCTTGCAGCCAGCCGCAGCGATGTTGTGCTGCCCGATGAGCCCGCCCTGGCGCTCGATGTTCGCCTGCGCAATAACGGCAACACGCCGCTCAGCGGGACGCTACAGCTCGATTTGCCGTTGCGCTTCGACGGTGCGTGGATGGGCGGGCTACACGGTGGCGGCGCACGTTACTGGCAGCACGAGCGGTTGCTGCTCGGCGAAGATGGTCAGCAGCCGGGCTGGGGGCTTGCCTTCGGCAGCGATCTCACGCCGGATGAGGTGACGATCGCGCCAGGCGGGGGGTATACGCATACGACCTTGCGCTATCATTTCGCACTGGCCGCAGCGGTGGAACAGCGCTGGCAATTCTTATTGGCGGTTGAGCACGCAGCGGGCGCAGCGGGGGCGCTCGATCGGTGGCAGCAGATTGCCGATCGCACATTGCAGACTGCTGATTTCGGAAGCGCAGAACGATCGACGCGGCTTCAGCTCATAAGCGAGAACGCTGCGCTCGACCGCGATATGGCGCTGGCGGTGGCCAACCTGGAGCTGCTCAGCGCCAACTACCCGCAAGTGGGGCGCTACTTCCTGGCCGGGCTGCCCGAGTACCCGCAACTCTTCGGCTGCGATACAACGTATAGCGTGCCCGGCGCTCTGGCCGCTGGCTTTACCACAACAACCAACGCGGCGCTGCAGACGCTAGCGCGCTACGCCGATCGCGCCTGCGGGCGTGTGCCGCACGAGATCACGACTAACGGGCGCATCTTCCACCCTGGCAATGCGCAAGAGACGCCACAGTTCACCATTGCCGTCTGGGATTATCTGCGCTGGACGGGCGATATGCCAACCGTGCGCACGCTGTTCCCGGTCTGCCGCGATGGCATGATTGAGCTCATGCCGGCGCTCTGCGGTCACGATCGACTGTACCCCTACGGTGACGGCATGGTCGAGCGCATGGGTATGGGTTCGCGCAAACTCGATAGCGCCTGTTACTACATCGCCGGGTTGCGCGCCCTGGCCGAGCTCGCCGACGCGCTTGCGCTTCCCGATCTGGTAGGCTACCGTGAGCACGCCGACGATCTGCACGCGGCTTTTGAGCGCGACTGGTGGATGGAAGATGAAGGGCTCTACGCCGACTCGCTGCATTCCGATGGCAGGCCACAGCTCGATCGTCACTGGACGGCAGTACTGCCGCTGCAACTGAACCTGGCGGCACCGGAGCGGGCCGCGCGTGTGATGCAGCGCATCGAGGACGAGTTCGTCAACGAATGGGGATTAGTCCACACGGTCGAAAGGGAGGAGTTGGTCTGGACGCTGCCGACCGGGTTGCTGGCGCTGGCGGCTTTCGCCGCCGGGCGCGCAGAACGCGGGCTCGCGTTGGCGAACAATATCGCGCTGACGGCGCAGCACGGCACGCTGGGCACGTTTAAGGAACTGATACCGCAGGGGCTCTGTTTCGTGCAGCTGTGGAGCGCCGCACTCTATGTGCAAGCGATCGTCGAGGGCTTGCTCGGCCTGGCCCCCGATGCAGCCCGGCATATACTACGGGTAAAGCCCTGCCTGCCGGAAAGCTTCGCGCCAGTACAGCTCAAGGAACTGCACATCGGCGAGCACCGGCTGAACATCACCGTCGCGCCGCACAACTTGCGTGTCGAGCACCTGAGCGGCCCGCAGGCGATGACGGTGCTCTACGGTGGGCAGACCCGGACACTTGAAGTAGGAGCAATGCACGAGGCGCAACGCGATACGCTGTGAGACCGCCAGGGCCTGACGAGTGAAGACCCTTGTGCCCTTTGACCGCATGCTACCATTGGTACGCAATTCGCTTAACAAATACCAGACCCTTGTGGTCTAGCGGCGAAGGAGCGGCGCTGCTAAACGTTAAAAAACTGCACGACCGGCACTGGCAGTGAGGCGACTTGCGAGGGAATAATAGCCTGGCCGCGAAAAACACCTTGCGAGCGGTACGCGCCCTCGGCGAGCAGCAGCAACTCGACGGTCTGCGCCGCCGGGTCGACAATCCAGTACTCGCGGACGCCGGCGGCGGCGTAGGCATCCTGCTTCTCGCGGCGGTCGTAGCCAGCGGTGCTGGGCGAGGCGATCTCGACGATCAGGTCGGGTACGCCGATGATGCGGCTCGGCGCGATAATGTCACGGTTGGCCTGGAGAATAACCAGCACATCGGGCTGCACCACTGTTTCCGGCGCTAGCTCGACATCGATCGGCGCAGCGAAAACACGACCTAATCCGGCAAATTCTACGTGCGTCATCAAATACGTCAGCAGGCGGGCGCTCGCCCCCTGGTGCGCAGTACCCGGTGCAGGTGCCATGAACAGCACTCCCTCGATCAATTCATAGCGTAGGCCATCGTCGGGCAGCGCCGCGTAGTCGGCATATGTCCAGTGGCCGGACGGAGGGCCAGGCGCATACTCGGTCGGCATCGCCACCGGCAAAATATCGATGGTGTTCATAACGCTTCCTCACAGTTTTTGCAGAAGGTGGTGCTACAGCACGCAGCTGCGTGCCGTGGCACCACCCTGTTACAAGCCATAGCCAATGTCGAATAAAGTATAGCATAGTGTCGCTAGCGGCAACTCCGCACGAACCCCTGGTGCAAGAGTGTGCTATCTCTTGACAATAAGCATAAAACTTATTATAATTTCTACCAAATTGTAGGTTAAACAATGAAAGATACACCAAACAACGAAACACGTGTGCGGCTACTCGACGCTGCCGAAGCGCTGTTTTCAAGCCGCGGTTACACCTCGGTGCGGCTGCGCGACATCGCCGCAGCAGTCGATATGCGGCACGCATCGCTCTACTATTACGCCCCAGGTGGCAAAGCGCAGCTTTATATTGAAGTGATGGAGCGCAGCATGCAGCGCCATCGCATCGGGCTCGAGGCGGCGATCCGTAATGCAGGTGGCGATCTACGCGCCGAGATATATGCCGTCGTCGACTGGCTGGTCGCCCAGCCGCCACTCGACATCAACCGCATGAACAACGCCGATATGCACGAGCTGAACGCCGAGCAAGCCCGGAAGCTGATGGAGCTTTCCTACGACAGTCTGCGCCTCCCGATCGGTGAAGCGCTCGCACGTGCCGCAGCTGCTGGCCAGATTACAGTGCCCGATGTCGACCTTGCGGCTATGGGCTTGATTGCACTTATCCAAAGCGTCCACGCCATCCCGCCAGCATATCGCAGCGTATCACTCGCAGCACTTGGCCACCAGCTAGCGGCAATGTTGATGGATGGGTGGTTCCGACGTTAAGTGGCCTATGTCGTCCACGATGCTCTTTTTTTATCAAAAATTCTACCAATATATCGGTAGAACCACATAACGAAAGGACAACCCCAATGACCATGCACGCAATCGGGTTTCGGCGCTACGGTGATGAAACGGTGCTTGAACAACTGACGATGCCCCTGCCAAGCGTCGGCGAAGACACCGTGGTTATTCGCGTGGTAGCAGCGGCGGTCAACCCCGCCGACTGGCGGCTTCGCAGCGGGCAGCTTCGCCTCGTGTTACGCCTCAAGCTACCCTTCGTCTGTGGGGCCGATGTGGCGGGCGTAGTGGCCGAGGTAGGGCCGCAGGTGACACGCTTTCGCCCGGGGGATGCCGTCTATGCCCTGCTGGCAACAGCTGCCGGGGGTGGCTACGCCGAATATGCCGCCGCACCAGAGTCATCGGTCGCCCACGCCCCGAGCAGAGCGAGCTTCAAGCAGGCGGCGGCCACACCTCTGGTCGGGTTGACAGCCTTGCAAGCACTGCGCGACCAGGCGCAGATCAAGGCTGGCCAACGCTTGCTTGTATACGGCGCATCAGGCGGGGTCGGTTCCTGCGCGGTACAGATCGGGCGTGCCCTTGGTGCGAGCGTAAGCGCAGCTACAAGTGGGCGCAATCGCGAGATCGTTGCCAGCCTGGGTGTGGACGAAGTTTTCGACTATACACACGATGACATTACAAAGCTACACGAGCGCTTCGATGTGATCTTCGATGCGGTGAACGCGCTCTCACTACGACGCGTGCAGCGCGCACTAAAGCCCAACGGCCTGCTGGTCACCGTCAACCCCTTGAGCGACAAATTCGCACCCGATTGGCTAGCAGGTCTGCGCGGCGGGCGTCGCCTGCGCTCGGTGCTCGTGCGACCAGATAGCGGCGACCTAGATCAGCTGCGCCGCTGGATCGACGCTGGCACTGTGCATACACTGATCGACCGCTGTTACCCGCTGGCCGACGCAGCTGTGGCCCAACAACATAGCGCCAGCGGGCGAGCGCGCGGGAAGCTGGTGCTGCTTGTCGATCCGGTGCTCGCCGACACGCCGATCGCTGAAAGAACTGAATGAGTCAACATAGCGCCGCTGGCGACAATGCCGCCAGCGGCGCTGCCTTATTCTTACTTCACCTGGCCACGCACGGCACCAGCGGGGAACTCATCGCTGTGGATGTTGATATAGTAATTCTGCGGCTCCAGCACGATGCGCCGCAGCAGCTGCTCGTCGGCCTTGACACAGCCACGGATCTCGTTGCCACGAATGCGCTCGGTGAAATCGATCGCCACCGGCCCGTTCTGGCGCCGGCCGACGTGAATATGCGCCAGGATCAGGGCCGAGGTGTTCGCAACCAGCGCGTTGATGCAGATCAGGTCGCGGTTCGGCGCGATGCGCACATTGGCCACCGCTACACCGTCCGGGTCGCCCACACCGCTGTTGCCGCCATTATCCACCTCGGCAGCGCCGCTGAGCACACTGGTGAAGAGCGCGGTCGGCACCACCGCCTGGTAGACAAAGAAGGCTCCGCCGATACCCTGGCCGTTGGTGTCTCCGGGCTGCGTATCGGACGGGGCGTTATTGTTGCCGGCGAAGAAATAGAGCGGAATACCTTCGTACGTCACCTGGCGGCTGCCGTCGCGGCGCACACTCACGCCGAGCGCGCCATCGACACCACGGCCAGCCGTGGGTTGTACATCTTTGCCCACTAGCAGCGGCGGCCAGACCGCCGCACAACCGTCGAAGCACACGCTCTCGCTGCCTTTGTCGCGCAGGAACTGGTACAGCGTAAGGCCATTGTTAGCTGTCAGGATGCGGCCTAGCGCGCCAGCACTGCGGAAAGATACTTCAACGGCATTGCCGCCGACAAACCGTGTTTCGGCTTTAACAATAAACCACACGCCGCCGATCCCCTGGCCGTTGGTGCTGCCAGGCTGGGTATCGCCCGCCGTGGTGGCGTTGCCAACGAAGAAATAGAGCGGCAGGCCGTTGTACGTCACCTGTGTCGTGCCATCGTCGCGCGTGATCGTGCCCAGCACGCCGCTAACACCAGCACCCGCTGTCGGTGCCGTCGCCGCGTCGATTAGCAGGGGCGGCCAGACCGCCGCGCAGCCGCCGTTGCAGTTGCTCTTATTTTCGCTGTCGTTCTGGAAGTGATAGAGGGTCAGGCCGTTACTGGCGGTCAGAAGCTTACCAAGAGTAGCGTTATCGCTCAGTTCTACCGTCACCGTGCCTGCGCTGCCGTCGCACTCAGCGGCGCCCCCGTTAGAATTACGCTCACGATCAGCAACACCGCCAGCAGCCATCCGCGTCGTCGAGCCATGGTGCGTACCTCCTCAAAAAAAGTATTGCTTGTTCAGCAAGGAGCCGGTCGTTTCCGTGCTCATAAGGAGATACGAGGGCAGCTAGTGGTTTCTATCTTTCGTAAGACAAGGTTTCAAAAAAGCCGTTGGGGATGGTCAGGGTTGGCAGCGAAGCCGTCAACCCTGACCATCCCCAACCTGTTTCTGGTAAGGCCGTGACAATGCACGCGGGAGACAGGGTGATAAAACGGCTCGGCTTCGTCGCTTCGTGGTAAAAAAGAAAAAGCTCCGCGCCCGGCTGCGGTTCAAAAAGCGCGACCTCTGCGAGCGTCGCTATTGCAAGACGATCGGCCCGCTAGGTTGCGTGCTGCCGCCCACCGGCTCGAGAGTGACAAAAATACGCTCGATCGTGTCTGCGGTAATCGGCGGAGCCGCCAGCCGCCAGGCGCGGCCCTCGGCGTTCACAGCGAAGGTATTGGCGCTCACAGTCTCCCCCCCAACGACGACCCAGACCTGGTATTCGCTCCCAGTGGCGGCGGCGGGCAGGCCTTTAACATAAAGTGCTAGCGCCGGCTCGCCCGGCGAGAGAAAGTAGCGCCCTGAAGCGCCCGGCGCTGCATCGGTCGCTGTCAGGGTGCCCTCTACGGCGTCTTCGTTGCCGAAAGCTGCCAGCACAAGCGCAACGTTGCGCGTCGACTGTGCGCGCTGCTGGGCGATCTGCTCCTCTTGCTGACGCAGTTGATACTGCTGACCAAGCCTAATGCGAGCAGTAGTACCAGCGCCGTCGCCAGCAGCGGGCGCGAGAAGAGCCACTGCGGTAAAGCCAGGCGCGCGGGCGTGGGCGGCGCGGTTGCCTTGCGCGCTTGCGGAGTACGCTCGCCAGCAGGGAGGCGTCGACCCGCGAATAGTCGAAGATGCCGATGTCGTCGCGCAGCCCGCGCGTCCCGTGCGGGTGCGAGGCCGACGTACTGTCCGGCGTCGTACCCGGCATCGAGCAGCACGGCGTAGCTCTTGAGCACGCCCCCCGCCTCGGTGATCAGGCTCTGCGCCTTGGCGCCATAGGTGAGATTGTTCGGCAAGGCGACGACGACCGTCCGGTCCGTCAGCCGCTCGGTCTCGATCGTCCGCAAGACGGCGTCGAGGGCAGCTTGGTCGGCGGTTCCGCCGGCACCAGGATGGTGGTGC
>JAAUTF010000252.1 GCA_012031775.1 Candidatus Altimarinota bacterium
GCAAGTCCCGGCTGAGCGCTGCTCAGTCGGGGCTTTGTATATGCTACAGCAGAAGTCAGAACTCAGGATTGCGAATTTCGTAGCTCTAGCGGGTCGCACGGCCTACGCTGGTGCGCAACCGAGCGCAGTCGTCTGGCGCACCGCTATAAGTTGATAGTGTCTGCTGGCTTCGTTACCCCAAACCCGGTGCCGGAGGCGACGGTAGGAAGCGCCATGGGGCGGCTGGCAGGGCGAATCCACGAGAGGCGCAGAGCGTGCTATAATCGAGGTGAAGCTTAATTTGGTGAGGGGGATGTGTACCGTGCGCGTACTGATCACTGGTTCCAGCGGGCAAATCGGCACCAATCTCGCCCTGCGCTTGCTGGCGGATGGACATAGCGTGTTCGGGGTCGATAAGCGGGTGAACACCTGGACGAACGCATTCCCGACGTTGCTCCAAGATCTGGCGACACCGCAGCACGAATTTGTGGGTGGGATCGGTGGTGCGCCATACCCGCCTGCCGACGTGGTAGTTCACTTTGCGGCGAACGCCAAAGTTCATGAGCTGGTAGAGCAACCACGGCGCGCGCTCGACAATATCACGCTGACCTTTAACGTGCTTGAGTACTGTCGCCTTAATCGGCTCCCCTTGATTTTCTCCTCGTCGCGCGAGGTCTACGGCGACATTCACCGCTATATTACGGGCGAGCAGCAAGCAGATTTCAGTTTTACAGAAAGCCCTTACTCGGCGAGCAAAATATCGGGTGAAGCGCTGATCTATTCCTATGCGCGCTGCTACGGCCTGCGTTATCTGGTCTTTCGATTTTCAAACGTTTATGGGCGCTACGACAACGACATCGAGCGCATGGAGCGGGTCATCCCGTTGTTCATCAAACGCATTGCGCGCGACGAGCCGGTGACGATCTACGGCGGCGAGAAGGTGCTCGATTTTACCTATGTCGACGATTGTGTCGCCGGGGTAATGCGCGGCATCGAGCGCCTGGTGGCAGGGGAGATCGCGAACCATACGATCAATTTGGCCTATGGTGCGGGCAACTCGCTGGTACAAATGGCGGAACTGATCGGCGAGGCCCTCGATCGGCGGCCTGAGATGGTGATACAGCCAGCTAAGCGTGCCGGCGAGGTGAGCTATTACGTTGCCGATATCTCTTTAGCGCACGAACTGCTGGGATACACACCGCAAGTAGCGCTCGACGAAGGCATTCGGCGCAGCGTAGCGTGGTGGCACGAGCGGGGTGAAATTACATGAAGCAGGCCGCCAAAGCTGCATCGCTGTCGCGCGGTCGTCGCCCTTTGAGCGATGACCCGCTGGTCACGCAGCCAGCTTTCCCCGGCCTGCCGCAGGATGTCGTAGACGGCGACGAACAAGCCGATGCAGCGGCACCCGACGCAGTGCTCGACGAAGGGCCCGCTAGCCCAGTCGTGCGTGCAGCAGCGGCACCCGACGCAGCACTCGATGAAGGGCCACTCAGCACGCCCGTTGTCTTGGCAGGCAACGAAGCAGGGAACGCGGCGGTAAACGACCGAGTGCTCGACCTTTTTAAGATCTCATCGTATCTTATCTCTGTGCTCGACGCCGAGGAGCTGCAGCGCAACCTGGTCAGTAGTGTGGCAGAGGCGCTCCCCAGTGTTCACAGCGGCATATTATGGCTCTTCGACGCCCAGAAGGGGCGGCTACGTGTAGCTTCGATCTATAAGCTGCCGCTCGAAGCGCAGACACGTAAGGAATTCGAGCAATGCCAGCTGCGTATCGGTGAGGGGGCCGCCGGAGCCGCCGTGCAGCGCGGGGAGCTACGACTGATCGAGACGCGGCTCGGCTACCGCGACAGCGCCCCGCATCTTAGCCCTCCCACGCAGCTCCTTTTCAACAGCTCAACGACCAACTGCCGCGCCAGATAAGCTCGCTCTGTATTCCATTGCGCGTAGGGGCGGAGCTGATCGGCGTGCTGGAATTTGCTAAATCTAGGGCGCAGCTTCAATGCGGAAGAGTGGCAGCCACTGCAGGCGAGCGACCTGCCAGTGCTGCAGATTTTTGCGAATCTGGCGGCCTCGGCTTTAAAAAACGCCCAACTCTACACCGAGTCGGATCGACGACGACGGCGTCTAACGGCTTTTGACTCGGTCGTGACGGCGATTAGCACGGCCACCGATCTCGACGATTTGATGCGCAGCGTGCTTGATGTGGTGCTGAGCCTGACGCCAGGCACCTGTGGCGCACTGCTACTGCTCGACCGCGAGCACGATCGGCTGGCCCTGGGCGCGCAGCACGGGCTGACAGCCCCCTGTGTAAGCGCACTGCAGAGCGTACCGCTGAGCGTTGCCTCGTGCGAAGAAGTGGTGCAGTATGGCCAGCCGATGTTTCGCCCGCTGCTCGAAGAGCGTAACGAGCGCGCGTTTCTAGAGGCCGGGCTGGAGCACTGCGCCTACCTACCTCTGTTGGCTGGTGGCACTGTCGGCGGTGTGTTAGCGCTTTACGGCGACAGCGCCTTGCATCTTCAGGCCGACCGCCAGTTGCTTATGCCGATCTGCAACCAGGTCGGCTTTGCCATCGCCAACGTGCAGCTCTACGCCGACAGCCAGAGCGAGCGGCGCAAACTGACAACCTTGATCAACAGCATCACCGAGGGCGTTATGCTCTGCGATAGCCGTGGGCGGCTGACGCTGTTTAACGAGGCCGCACAGACACTGTTGCAGCAAGACTCTCTGCCTTTTGGCCTGACCTTGACCGAGATGAGCGAACGCTTTGTGATTCGTGATCTCGACAACCAGGTGCTGCCGGTGGAACTGCTGCCGATGGCGCGCGCGCTGGCGGGCGAGACCTTTCACGATTACCGCTTGATTCTCTTAGGGGCCAGCGGATCGGATACGGTGATGAGCTTCAGCGGCGCACCGGCGCGCGCCGACGATGGCGTGATCGAGGGGGCGGTTGCCGTCTTTCGCGATATTACACAGCAGCAGAAGCTTGAGCGCGCCAAGGACGACTTTCTGGTGGTAGCGGCTCACGAATTGCGCAGCCCACTTGCGGCAGTGCGCAGCTACGCCGACCTGTTGTTGCGGCGCGAGCAGCAGCGCAGTGAGGCCGACTCACGCGATGTGCAGGGGCTGACGATCCTGACCCAGCAGGTCTCGCATATGCTGCGGATGGTCGACAACCTGCTCGATCTCTCGCGGCTCGACGCGGGCCAGATCGACCTGCAGCCGCAGCGCCTGAACCTGGTACAACTGGCCAATCAGGTGCTGGATCAGCAGCGACCGGCAGCGGGCAGCCGTACCTTGCAACTCGAAAGCGATGCCGACGAAATCTGGCTGCTCTGCGACCCACTACGCATACGACAGGTGCTGACCAACCTAGTGAACAACGCGATCAAGTACGACGCGAGCGATCGCGAGATCACAGTGCGGCTGCGTAGCAACCTGGTGGAGCCCTTCGTCGATGGAGAGCGCGGCGACGTTGGTGACGATGAAACGACAGAACGCAGACCGCTCGTACAGGTTACGGTGAGCGACCGCGGGGGGGCATTCCGCCCGAGCAACAGGCACGCCTGTTCAAGCGCTTCTACCGCGCGCGCAGCAATCGGGCGGAAGGCCTGGGACTCGGTCTGTACCTCAGCCGCTATTTTATCGAGTTGCATGGCGGGACGATCTGGGTAGAGAGCCGCGAAGGCCTGGGGACAGATTTTCACTTTACGCTTCCCATGTAGCTTGTACGCTGAAGCGTCTGTCCGCCTCCGGCGGACGCCTGATGGTAGCGCGCTGATACCCGGAAACGATTTTCCGCCACCCTGTGCTAGTATGGCTGCTGCCTGGTTTGCGGCGCAAGCCCGGCGGCAGCCCGGACGTGCTGACGATGCATTTTAAGACTCATATCCAGAATTTGCCGGCGTACAAGCCAACCAAGCTCATTGTGCAACAGAGCGCAGGCATCACCAAGCTCTCCTCGAACGAAAACCCGCTCGGGCCATCGCCACTAGCCCTGGCCGCGCTTGGCGAGGCGCTCGCGCAAGTTCATCGCTACCCAGATGCGCAAGCTGTTGCGCTGAGAGCTGCGATCGGGCAGCGCTATCAACTGCCGCTTGAAGCGGTGATGTGCAGCAACGGTTCGGACGAACTGATCTTGCTGCTCTGCCTGGCGATGTTGGAGGCAGGCGATGACGTGGTGATGGCACAGGGCACGTTTATCAGCTACTACTTGCGCACGCTCGAGATGGCGGCCCGGCCGGTGCGCGTGCCGCTCCAAGACTACCGGCACGACCTGGCAGCGCTAGCGAACGCTATCACGCCGCAGACGCGGATGGTCTTTGTCTGCAACCCCAACAACCCGACCGGCACAAGCAACGGCACAGCAGAGCTGCGCGCATTTCTCGAACGCGTGCCGGACAATATATTGGTGGTGCTCGACGAAGCCTATATCGAGTTTGTGAACCGTCCGGACTTCCCCGACCTGCTGCCAGATCTGCGAGCGGGGCGACCCAACCTGCTCCTGCTGCGCACCTTCGCCAAGATTCACGGTCTAGCCGGGCTGCGACTCGGCTATGCGCTCGGCGCACCGACGCTGGTCAGTTACCTGGAAAAGGCACGCCCGACTTTTAATGTGAACCTGCTGGCGCAGGTGGCGGGCCTGGCAGCCTTAAAGACACGGAACACCTGGCCCGCAGCAAAGGACACGCCGATGCCAGCCGGGCCTACTTCGAGCGCGAGCTACGCGGCTCGGTATCGAGCCGATCAGCAGCGAGACCAACTTTGTGGCCTGCGCCGTGGGCGACGATGCGGCGACCAGCGACGGCCTGCGCGCGCAGGGCTTCAGCGTTACACCGCTGAGCGGCTGGGGATTGCCCGGCCTGATTCGTGTCTCTTTCGGCACAACGGAACAAAATGAAGCTTTTATCACAGCGCTAAGAGTGGTGTTGAGCCGTTAACTTCTCCGGGGCGCTTATCAGGCCTCACGAGTCTCGGCAGAGGTTCGGTTAAGGCAAGCGCCCCATGATGGTGGGCTAAACCATCGGCAGACGTACGCCACCGCGTAGGAGGCGTGAAAGACATCCCCGATGTCATATCTGAAGAAGTGGCGCAGCACCTGGCTTGTTGGCGGTATCGTTACTGGCTCATTGGTCGCTCTGGCCTGCTGCTGGCTTTTCTTTCGTTTCGCCGCTATCCCCTCCCCCGACGGGCCACGATCTACCCCGGCGACTCTGGCAGACGACACGACGAGCGGTGCGTTGGTGCGTGAGACCTTCGATGGGGCGCGAACAAGTCGCCTGGGCAGTCGCGACGATGTTCAGGCGCGTTTTGCAGTCGAGACCGGGTTCTATATCATGGAGGTGCGCCAGGCGAGCACCACCGTGTGGAGTGTCAGCGGCGAGCGTTTTACCGATGTTGCGATCACGGCGGATTGTGTGCAGGAAGCGCCGGGCAGCGCGGCGGGCATCGTGTTTCGTTACCGCGACACCGCAAATTTCTACCTCTTTCAGGTAGCCGAAGAAGGCTACTACAGCCTTGATTTGCTCAATAACAACGTCTGGGTTACACTCATCGACTGGACATACGACGATGCGATCAACGCACACGGCCAGCTGAACCAGCTACACATAGAGATGCGCGACGATCGCATTGCACTGTTCGTTAACGATCACTCACTGGAAGAGACCAGCGATGCGAGCTGGACTGGGGGCGACGCCGGGCTGGCGCTTTCGGCATTCGAGAGCGACAGCGCACTGATGCGCTGCGACAATCTGACGATAACGAGTACACGATGAACGAGCGCCTGAAAGCCTATCTGGCCTATTTCGAGCGTATTGCGACACAGCCGATCAACCGTTGGGAGGGCTTCGACCTCGCTGCCGATGCGCCGACAGGACTTCATTTACGCGACCAACTGGCGCTGGCGGCGCTGGCGCTTGGGGCCATAGCACAGAGAGCCGACGTTGACGTTGACCAACGAGAGCGCTGCTTTGCGGCGCTACATGCGCTAATCGGACGCATGCTGCAGCGGCGCGTCTGGTCGGACTACGCCGAGGCTGCCGGCAAGCGCAGCATCTCGCTCGACCCGGTTGCGGATGGCAATGTTGGGTATAGCGGGCTGCTAGCGATGATGCTAGGGATCTATGCGGCGAGCAGCGGCGATGCGCGCTACAACGAGCCTTTTGTGCTGCACTGGAGCAACGACGCGCGCTACAGCTACACCCACGCCTCGTTAGTAGCAACGCTGTGGCGGCAGATGCGCGCGCACCCTGACGCCGCCATCGCCGACACACTGCCCCTGACCAGCGCGTCGTTGATGGCACCGGTGCTATGGGCCACAGCGCTGCACGACAGGGTTTACGGCAGCGAGTTCGCGGGTGCGAAGCTGACATGGCTGGCAGCTGTCGAGCGACAGCTGCTGACACGCGGGCCACGCTGGCTGACAGGCGGTATCTTCCGCGCAACTTACCATCTACGGCGACGCAAAGGTAACGGGAGAGGCAGCTATCTTGAGGATGCGCGCGCGCTGGCGCTCTATACGGCGCTAGCACCCGATCTGGCGCGGCGTGGCGCACGACGTTTCTGGCCCATGCTGAAACACACAGCGGCGAGCAGCTTTGTGGCGATGCGCGCCGATCAGACGAGCGCAGCCGCAGCACTGCCGACGGCCTGGGCCTATCTGCTGGCGGTGGAGCTTCACGAACAGCAGCACGCTGAGCGACTGCTAGCGTATGCCGAGGCGCATTTCGGGCCACAGGAAGACGACGGCGCGCGCTACTTCCAGCGAGGAATTGCCGTTACCGCGCTGATAGCGCTAGGCGAAGCTGGCGGAATGGGGCAGGTGATGAGGCAGCAGGCAGCAGGCAGCAGGCAGCAGGCAGCAGTTACTGAGCAAGTTGATTGATACGAGATTCTGCATGATCCCCGGCGAGCCCGATACGATTGCAGAGCAGAAAGAACTGAGAACTGAGAAGCGGAGCGCGCAGTCAAAACAACGTCGCGGCGGCCTTTGCGATTCAATATGCTTACCAAAGCGTAAGTTGCTCGGCGTCGAGCACAGGGCGTGGCGCGTAATAATGAGCAAAAGCGCTGCCGGAGCGGCCGTAGAAGCGCCCGTCGAGAGTGACAAAATCGCGGGCGCGGGAAGCCTGCGGGCCAAGCGCTTTTAAATGCTCGGGGTCGCGGAAGGCGTGAAGACGACGCAGACGCAGAATGCGTTCGACGCTCACCGGGCCGATACCAGGGATACGTAGCAGTGTTGCGGAAGAAGCGGTGTTCAGCTCGATCGGGAACAGTTCAGGGTGGGCGAGCGCCCATGCGACTTTAGGATCGACGTGCAGCGGCAAGTCGCCTTCGGCGCTAAAGGGCAGCTCACGCTGACCAAAGCCATACTGACGCAGCAACCAGTCGGCCTGTTGAATGCGCTGCACACGCAGTTGTGGTGTCGCGCGGATCGCTTCGAGCGGGGTACCGCGCACCGGGCGAAAGGCACCAAAGTAGATGCGGCGCATGGCGAAATGCTCGTAAAGCCATGCACCCGTACCGAGCAGGTCGCGGTCGCGCTCGCCCGCAGCACCAACCACGAACTGCGTAGCGAGGCCAGATTTGAGCAGACCGGTGCCGTGTTGCCACTCGCTAGCCCAGCGTAGGCGCTCGATGAGATCGACGGCCCAATGGCGCTCGGGCGAGATGCGGGCGAGGTGTTCTGGGCCAGGCGCTTCGAGATTGATGCTGAGGCGATCGGCGAGACGCGCAGCGCGCTCGATGTCGTCGGGCGCGTGCCAGGCAGCAGCTTCACATGGACATAGCCGCTGTACTGGTGCTGCGCACGCAACACCTCTACGCCATCGAGCATACGCTGAACCGCCTGATTGACGCCACCATCAACTGCCGTGGAAAGAAAGAGGCCCTGGACAAGACCAGCGTTATAGCGCGGCAGAAAGGCCTGTGCCAGTTCCTCAGCTGCAAGGGCAGCACGGGGGGCATCGTTTGCGGCGCGTAGCGGGCAGTAGGCGCAGTTCCACTCACAACGGCTGCTCATCAGCACGCTGAAAACCGGGCGCTTGCGCGTATCGCCATCGTCGGCAGGGGGCGGTAAGCGCCTGAGGTTTGTAGCGCCTCCCGCTCTGGCCGAACGACTGGCAAAGATCGAAG
>JAAUTF010000253.1 GCA_012031775.1 Candidatus Altimarinota bacterium
CGGCGCGGCGCAGCGTCGCCGGCGAGCGACCGAGCACCTGCGCCGGGCCTTCGGTGAGTTTTGCAACCATGTTGACCATGTCCATTTCACCGCGATGGACTAAGGTCAGCACCAGGCCCAGCGCTGTCTCCAGGCTGCTGATGCCGGGCGTGGCCAGGCCGTATTCGCACTCTTTATCGACTTGCGCCTGCGGTTCATGTGCACTGGCGATCGCGTCGATCGTGCCATCGCGCAGGCCTTCGATCAGCGCTTCGACATCTTCCTCGCCGCGTAGTGGTGGGCTAACACGTGTGCTTGTGCTGTAGGGCGGCAAGAGTAACGGGTTGAGCCAACTGCGCAGGCCAAGCTCCTGAGCGCTACGCGTTTTGCGCCGCGGTTTGCGCGTTTCGCGCCGCAGTTCACCGCGTGTATCCGGGCCTGCCAGGCTGCCGAGCACCCAGCGATCGGTCAAGGTCAGATGGTGCGGCGTGACTTCCGCCGTCACCCGCACACCACGCTCTTTAGCAGCGCGGATCAGTGCCACACTTCCGGCGGTGCTAACGCCGCAAATATGCAGATGCGCACCGGTGCTCTCGGCCAGTACGACATCGCGCGCGACTATGCTCTCTTCGGCGGCAGCGGGGATGCCAGGCAGGCCGAGCCGGATGCTCGCCGCGCCCTCGTGCATCAAACCGCCCGCGCTAAGCCGCACATCGTCGCAGTGCGTCATAATCGGCAGATCGAGGTTGCTCGCATACAGCAAGGCATTGCGCATCAGCTGCGGATCGTGTAAGGTTTGGCCATCGCTAAATGCAATGCAGCCAGCCTCGGCCATCTCCAGCATAGCTGCTAACTGCTTGCCCGCTCGTGCAGCCGTGATCGTACCGATCACCTCGACATGAACATGGCTCTCACGGCGTGCGATCTGGCGTATCTGGCGCACCATCGCGGTATGGTCGACGGCCGGTTCGGTGTCGGGCATAGCGCAGACGGTGGTAAAAACCGCCGCGCGCCGCCGCCAGTGTGCCGCTCGCGATCGTCTCTTTGTGCTCCTCGCCCGGCTCGCGCAGGTGCGTACGCAGATCGGTGAAGCCGGGAGCCACCACCGCCCCGCGCGCGTTGATCACTTCAACATCGCCGTCGATCTCGGGGCGCTCGCCAGAGAGTTCCGCCAGATCGAAGACGTGGATGACCTTGCCGCCCGCGATCAAGACATCGCCCACCGTGGCTACGCGCCGCGCCGGATCGATGATCGAGCCGTTTTTGATTAAGTATTTCATGGATGTATTCTTTGTCTGGGTGGTGCTCGCGTAGCGAGGGCACCACCAGACAGTAGTATCACTATCCCGCCAGGCGGTAAAGCAGCGCCATACGCACGGCCACCCCATTGGTCACCTGCTCTTCGATCACCGATTGCACCGAGCGCGCGACCTCCGGGTCGATCTCGACGCCCTCGTTCATCGGGCCGGGATGCATCACAAGCACGTCATCGCTTAGCCCCTGCAGGCGCTCGCCGGTCAGCCCGTAGCAGCGGCTGTATTCACGTAACGAAGGCAGCAGCCCGCCCTGCATACGTTCCTTTTGCAGGCGCAACGCCATTACCACATCGGCCTCGTGTAGCGCGGCGTCGAGGCGAGGCTCGATGACAACGTCAGGCCATGTTGCTCGCCAATAATGCGTTGGCCCCAGCAGTGTCGGCGGCGCACACAGCACCACCTGCGCACCCATTTTGGTTAGCCCCCAGATGTTCGAACGCGCCACCCGGCTATGCAGCACATCGCCCACAATTACTACCTTCAGGCCTTCGATGCGGCCACGGCGCTCACGAATGGTGTAGAGATCGAGCAGCGCCTGGCTCGGATGGGCGTGGCACCCATCGCCGCCGTTGATCACCGACCCGCGAAAATGCTGTGTCACCAGATACGGCGCGCCGCTTGGCCGTGGCGGATGACCACAATATCGGTCCCGAGTGCCTGCAGGGTGCGCACCGTATCCACCAGCGACTCGCCCTTCTCTACGCTGCTGCCGCGCGCGGTGAAATTAACGACGGTGGCCGAGAGCGCGCGCGCCGCCAGCTCAAACGAGATGCGCGTGCGCGTGCTCTCCTCGTAAAACATGTTCACCACGGTTTTGCCGCGCAGCACCGGCACCTGCTTGATCTCGCGCGACAGCACCTCTTTCATGCTCTCGGCGCTTTCAAGGATCTCGCCGATCTCCACAGCGCTGAACTCGTCGAGGTCGATCGCGTGCCGACGCGGTATTGTTGTTGTCATCAGAAAGCCTTTTTTAGGGTACAGGTACAGTGCAACCTGTTACCTGTACCTTCCTCTAGTGCTGCACGATCACCACTTCGTCGCCGTCGCCGTCAACTTCGCTCAGGCGCACTTCGACCCGCTCGTTACGCGCGGTGGGCACGTTCTTGCCCACGAAATCGGCACGGATGGGCAGTTCACGGTGGCCACGATCGACAAGCACTGCCAACTGAATCCGCGCCGGACGCCCCAGATCGGCCAGGGCGTCGAGCGCGGCGCGCACCGTGCGCCCGGTGTACAGCACATCGTCGACCAAAACCACCGTTTTGCCGCTGATGTCGCTGCTGATCGCCGTCTTACGCACCAGCGGTGTTGGCCCGCGCGCATGCAGGTCGTTCGCGGTACAGCGTAATGTCGAGCTGGCCTAGCGGTACACGCGTGCCTTCGAAATCGGTCATCATCGCCGCGATCCGCTCGGCAAGCGGCACGCCACGCCGCCGAATTCCGACCAGCACCAGCTCGGCCAAGCCTTCGTTGCGCTCGTCGATCTCGTGGGCCATACGCACCAGTGCCCGACGGATATCGTCGGCGGTTAGAATTTGCTTTCGACTTGCATTCATCGCTGTTTCCGAACACAAAAAACCCGTCACCCTTTGCTGGGTGCAGGCCGCGCATAAAAAAGAGCAGATCGTTTGTGTGCATGCTGTAATCCTTATCAACCTCACAGGGCTGCCTTAAAGGATAAAACAATCGTAACATTAGCTAAACAGGGTGTCAATCGATGCTCACATTTTGCCCTTGACTGAATCGGCAGGTAGCGCTACCATGTGCAGAATAGTGAACTACGGAAGGAGTACGCCTCAATGACTTCCGGGCAACAGCCAGGAACGACCCCGCTGCCTTTTCCGCTGATCGCCGGTATCGGGTCGAGTGAGATCGCCGGTATCCGGCACCGTTTTGCTGTATCCTCAAGCGAAGCGCAAGGCCCATCGGCTATGCGCGCGTTACTTCTGTTGACGGGAGCTGTCGGCCCGAATGACCCTGATCTTGCGCACCGCAGCGATGCCGACCTGGCAATGGCGCGCGCCATCCTTGAACACCTTAGCGCACCTGACTCAACTAGCGCCGCGTAAACATACAACTGCACTAGCTTCCCGGCCGTCGGCGCTTGCCGACGGCCTTTTTGTTAGCGGACACCACCATTCCTGTCTTCATCTGCGCGTCCTTTAATACTTGATGAGAAAACCCTTCTATGCCACGCGCCTATGCTATACTGCTAGCGAGTTTAAGCATTCGCCATGCAGCGCGTTCTAAAGCGCTAGCGCCCAATACTATCAATGGAAATATCACGACCACATCTTGCAAAACCGCTGCCCTCACGGCACAATCGTTTGCGTTTTACGCTCGGCAATCTGTTTATGTTCGCCGGTGTCTACCTGCTGCTTTACGTCGGCGGCATCTACGCCCAGATCGAATACCTGCGCTATGCCGCCCGCGGCGATACGAATGTTGAAGCGCCGCGCGTGGTGATGCGCCGCCCACCTGCCAGCACCGTATCGACGAACGCCCGACCGCAACCCACCATTGCTAGCCTGCCACAGCGCGAGCGTATCGTGTCGGCACCTGCCTCAGCGGTAACATCTGGCCAGATCGCCACCGAGCCACCCGATCCGGTGCGCGCCGTGCATATTTCAACGGTGGAGCGCGTTGTCATTCCGAGCGTCGCCATCGACAGCAAAGTGATCGAGGTCGGTTGGGTGGTGGAAGAGCACGACGGCAGACAAGTGGCTGTCTGGGAAGTCGCCGAGTACGCGGTTGGCCAGCACCGCGGTTCGGCAAACCCCGGTGAGGGCGAGAACATCGTGCTGGCCGGCCATGTTGGCGGCTACGGCCAGGTCTTCCGCGATCTCTACTATGTACGCCCTGGTGAAGAAATTACGCTCTATAGTGCGGGCGAAGCCTACCGCTATGTGATCAGCGAGCGCCTGGTGCTCGACGAAGAGAATGCGCCGCCCGAACAGCGCGCCGCCAACGCCAAATTAATCGGCCCCACCGGCGACGAAATGGTCACCCTTGTAACCTGCTGGCCACCTACCGGCAACGAGAAATTTACCCGTCGCGTTATCGTGCGCGCCTTCCCCGCGCCGTAGGAGCGCAGTATGCTGCGCCCCTACGGCACGATCCACGACGTTGTGGTGTAAGCTTTACCACATACAGCAAAACACAAGTGTGCTACGCTAGTAGCACACGGTTCTCTTGCACCGCTCTTACGATCCACCTGCCGCCTCCTGCGCTGCGAGCGCAAACCACGTTCTTCTTCTACATACCGTGTGTCACACATGCGCCCGCGATCTGCGCGTGGCGCTGATTCGCGCCGTATACTGGTTCTAGAGAGGAACGTATGAGTTCACCTATCACCCGTCGTCGTTTTCTGTCGTTAGGGGCGGCCAGCCTTGCGCTTGCCGCGTGTGGCCAGAGTGGCGGCGGCACACCGCAAAGCAGCGCGCCAACCGGCAGCGCCGCTAATCAGGCTGCGCCGAACAGCATCGAGTTCTGGGATTGGGCGCTTGATGGCGACCGCAAAGCCTATATGGATCAGGTTATCGCCGATTGGCAAAGCAAAAACCCCGGCACTTCGATAAGCTATAGCCCGCTTGGCTATGGTGATATGGAAGTCAAATTGCTCACGGCTGCCTCTGCTGGCAACAACCCGCCCTTTTCCAACGTTCACGCTTTCTGGCGCGTCGAACTCCAACGCTCACAAGTGCTAGAACCCTATCCCAACGATCTCTTCGACTGGGATAATCTATGGTCGACGCCGTTTAACCGCGATGCTACGGGCCGCATCTACACCAGCAACTTTGCGCTCTATACCGACCAGGTCTATGTTAATAACGCGCTGCTTGCGGCCGAGGGTATCGGCCCCGACGCCATCCCCCGGCGCTGGGACGATTTTATCAAACTGGCGCAGCAACTCACAAAAACCGAAAACGGCAAGATCGTTCAGTCAGGCTGGAACCTCAACCACTATTACTCGCGCGAGTGGCTGTGGGCGACGATGGTCTACCAGCAGGGCGGCTTTCTCTACAACGAAGATGGCACGGCGGCGCTCTGGAACTCCGATGAAGGTGTGGCCGCACTACAGCTGATTCAGGATGTGTACTATAAATATAAGGTCGACACACTCGATGGGCTCGATATTTTCGAGGGTTTCGGCAACGGAACGGCGGCGACGTACATCAGCCAGGGCTATACCGGTGGCGGCATCGACGCAGGCTATCCGCAGATGCAGGGCAACTGGAGCACCGCTGTTACCCCGACTTTCACCGGTAACCCGCTGCCCGCATGGGGCCTGGTGACGCCGGAAGAAGGCTTCTGTGTGTTCACCAATGCGCCGGAAAACGTCAAGCCGCTGGCGTTCAACTTCATTCAAGAGATGTTGGGCAGCGACGAACGCCGTGTGGAATGGGCGATCGTCAGCAACGGCGTGCCAGACAGTAAAACGGCCGCCGCAAACCCGGCGCTGAAGGAGCGCGAGAAGGGCGGCAATAGCATCTCGACCCAGGCCGAAACGCTGCCGTATCGCATTAACTACGGCGAGCGCCCACTGGAGGCCGAGCAGATCTGGCGCACCATGTTCGACCGTGTGTTGCTTGAGCAGCGCCCGCCCAAAGAAGCACTCGATGAAGCCACCGAGCAGATGAATGCCGCGCTCAACGCCTCCGACAAGCAGCGCATCTTTACCGAGCGCAGCTACCAGGCTCCCACCGCCTCTAGCGCTGGGCAGAAGCATTGAGCTTTGTCTGGGGTGGTGTGGGCAGCTTCGCTGCCCACACCACCCCAGACGTATGGCTCAAAGGAGACTCCTGTGATATATCCTGCGTCGCAACGCCCTCCCAAGCGACCGTACCTGCTCTGGGGCGTGCTAGCGCTCGGCGCGCTGATCATGGTTGCGCCGTTTTATTGGACACTCATCAGCTCATTCAAGTCACCCGATGAGCTACGCCTCTTCCCGCCGACTTGGTGGCCGCAGCGCCCAACACTAGAGCACTGGCGCTCGTTGGCGAATCTGCAGTTTGGCAGCTTTGTCGACTTTTTTCGCAACAGCTTGATTGTGGTCGTCAGCCAGACGTTCGGCGTACTGCTGCTCTGCGCGATGGCGGGCTATGTCTTCGCGAAGTTCAATTTTCGTGGCCGTAACGCCCTGTTCTGGATCGTGCTGGCCATGCTGATGATCCCACCGAACTTTTTGATTATTCCGCTCTACGCGCTGATCGTCGATCTTAACTGGACGAATACGCTCACCGCGCTGATCGTGCCGGGCCTTTTTTACCCGCTCGGCATTTTCCTTATGCGCCAGTCGATCGGTGCCATTCCTAACGAACTGCTCGACGCCGCACGCATCGATGGCGCATCGGAGTTTGCGATCTTCTTTCGTGTCGTGCTACCGCTCTCGACAGCGGCGCTCGCCGCGCTCGGCATTTTTCACTTTATCGGCGAGTGGGACAATTTGCTCTGGCCGCTGGTCGTGATCGATGATCCGGCGCTTTACACGATCCCGCTCGGCCTTGCTCAGTTCCGCGGCCGTTTCGGCACTGCGATCGGGCCGGTTGCAGCCGGCTCGATGGTCGCGGTGCTGCCCGTGCTCTTGGTCTACCTCCTTGCGCAGCGCCAGTTCATCGAGGGCGTCACGCAGTCTGGCTTGAAAGGGTAGTTTATGCTCGTCCGACAAAGGCAAGCGAGCGCCGCGCGGCCAGGGGCCGGGCTCAGCATGCACCGCCGCCGCGCCCAATTGCCGTTTTTGCTGGCGACCTTGATCCCACTCGGCCTTGTCTGGGGCAGTTTCTGGCTGTATCCGCTGCTCAACGGCCTGTGGGGCAGCGTTACCGACTGGCGCGGCTTTGTGATGGAGCAGCCCTTTGTAGGGCTACAGAACTACATCGACCTGGCCAACGATGCGCTTTTTGTGCGCTCCTTGCAGAACAGCCTGCTCTTCACGCTGATGTATGTACCGCTCGCGCTCGCGCTTGCGCTGGGCGTGGCGCTGCTGGTGGAAGCGAGCGGCAAGCTGCGCCCGCTGTTCCGCATGCTCTATTTTATGCCCTTCATCACATCGGTAACGGCCACAGCGCTGATCTGGGCCTGGCTCTACCAGCCATCTTTTGGCCTTTTTAACCAAGTGCTGGCGCTGCTTGGCCTCCCCGAGCAACGCTTTCTGCGCTCGCCGACTCAGGCGCTGCCCGCTATCGTCGGCTATCAGCTGTGGAAAGAACTTGGCTTCAACATGGTGCTCTTTATCGCTGGGCTGGGCGCGATCGACCGCAGCTACTACGAGGCTGCGCGTGTGGACGGAGCAAACCGCTGGCAGATCTTCTGGCGTATTACGCTGCCGCTGCTCCAGCCTACCGTCGTGCTGCTGCTGGTGACCAACCTGATCTGGAGCCTGCAAGTCTTCGGGCCAATTTTTATTATGAGCAGTTCGGCGGTTAATGAACCGCCGGGCGGGCCGCTCAATGCAACCATCACTGTGGCGGTGTACCAGTGGCAGATGGCCTTTCGGCAGTTGCGGCTCGGGTATGGCGCGGCGGTGGGTACCGTCGTTTTCGTGATCACGCTGATCGTGACGCTGCTACAATGGCGGCTGTTACGCCGCGACTGGGACTATTGACGTGCCTGGGCAGTTTGCCGGTAACCTGCCCCAGGCTCATAACGCTGTGGTATAGGCAAACACATCGCGCACCGCCTGGGCAAGATCGGCGGCCATACCGGCGTCGTCGGCGCTGAGCTGCGCGCGGAGTGTTGCGCGCTCACTTGGTGCAAGCGCGGCCACAAGTTGCTCGGCGCGT
>JAAUTF010000254.1 GCA_012031775.1 Candidatus Altimarinota bacterium
AAAAGACTCATACGCTAAGCTCCAGCCCAGAGATTGTAAAATGATCGCAATCAATGATAACACCATAAATCGGTTGGAACAAGTTAGTGGTGCGCCACGCGGCGCAGCGCGTGCGCACCACTAACTTCCTCACAAGCCCCTTAGAGTTCTTATAGCTGCAAGCAATTCAGCTGAGCCTGGGGCGTAGCAAGCAAAGTGGATTGTGCTGCGCTTCGCCCTCTGAATCCTGAATCCTGAATCCTGAGTTCTGATGTGGAGTACCCCAAAGTCTGTATTGACGATTATTAGGCCGAGTGCTAGAATCAGGGCCGCGCTGCGAAAATAATGATCGGGCGCAACCACAGGTAGACGATGTTCGTCTATACGTACGACAGCCGACACAAACGCCGACTGCCGCAGTTCGGCGTCTTTTTGTGCCTGCCGTGCGGGTGGTATCAGTTAAATTACAAAGGTAGAAGATCGGAATGGCCTCCCAGATCAAGCGCTTTCTTATCGGGCAGCCCATTGCAACTGAACAACACGCCCACGAGCGGCTCAACCGAACTACAGCCCTCGCGGTATTCTCGTCGGACGCGCTCTCGTCGGTGGCCTATGCAACCGAAGCCATTCTGGCGGTGTTGATCCTTGCTGGCGCAGCCAACCTGTGGATCGTCTTGCCGATCGCGGGCTCTATCGCAGCGCTTTTGTTGATGGTTCCTTCTCGTATCGTCAAACAATCCGCGCCTATCCCAAAGGCGGCGGCGGTTATATTGTAAGCCGTGAGAACCTGGGCAATATCCCCGGTCTGGTCGCCGCAGCGGCCCTGCTAATCGACTATGTGCTGACGGTGGCGGTAAGCATCTCCGCCGGTGTCGCCGCGATCACCTCGCTGGGCAGCGCCTGGGGCTTTCCCGGCATCCAGCAGTTCGCCGTCGAGATCGCGCTCGGTTGTATCTTGCTCGTCTCGCTCGTCAACTTACGCGGCGTGAAAGAGAGCGGCGCTATTTTCTCGCTGCCTACCTATGGCTTTGTGGTCAGCATCTTGCTGATGATCGCGATCGGCCTGGGGCAAAATTTTGTCTTCGGCTACACCCCGCTCGATCCCGAGCTGCCACCTATCACCGAGACACTCACTTTGTGGCTGATTTTGCGCGCCTTTGCCGCCGGTTGCACCGCGCTGACTGGCATCGAAGCGATTAGCGACGGTGTGCCCGCCTTTAAAGAGCCAGAAGCGAAAAACGCCGCTGCAACACTCAGCTTGATGGTCGTGCTGCTGACTTCGATGTTTCTCGGCATCACCTACCTGGCCTTCCAGTTCCAGGCCGTGCCCAACGAACTGACCCACGAGACGGTCGTTTCGCAGATCGCGCGCTCGATCTTCGGCCTCGGTCCCGCCTATACGATCATCCAGGTCGCGACCGCGCTTATTCTGGTGCTGGCGGCGAACACCGCCTACGCCGACTTCCCACGTCTGGCGTCGTTCCTCTCACGCGACCGCTTCCTGCCGCGCCATTTTAGCAGCCGCGGCGATCGCCTGGTCTTCTCCAATGGCATCCTGGCGCTTGGCTTCTTCGCCGCTGTGCTCGTGGTGCTGTTCCAGGCCAACGAGATCGCGCTGCTACCGCTCTATGCGATCGGCGTTCTTTATCTCGTTTACGCTCTCTCAATCGGGTATGGTTGTCCACCAGATACGTCACAAAGAGCCCGGCTGGCGCCGCGGCGTGGCTATCAGTTTTATCGGCGCAATTCTCACCGCCGTTGTGATGGTCGTCCTGGCGGTGACAAAGTTCACCCACGGGGCCTGGGCCGTGTTGCTGCTTATTCCGATTCTGGTCGTGCTGTTCAAAAAGGTTGCGCAGCACTATCAGCACGTCGCCGAGCAGCTTTCGCTCTCCGATGCGGTTAAACCGATTCCGCTACGCCGCCATACTGCGGTCGTTTTGGTAAGCGGGATCCATAAAGGCGTGCTGCCCGCGCTCCAGTACGCTAGCTCCATCGCGCCCGATAATGTCACCGCAGTTTATGTCAATCTCGACTCAGAGGCCACCGAGAAGATGCGCAATCGCTGGCGCGAGTGGGGTTGCCAGGTGCCACTCGTCGTGCTCGAGTCACCGTATCGCTCGCTGCTCACGCCGCTGTTGAACTATATCGATGAGATTAGCGGCCGTTATGGCGATGATGTTGTCACCGTGGTGCTGCCCGAATTTGTGCCAGCACACTGGTGGGAGCATCTGCTGCACAATCAGACTGGCCTGATCATCAAGACCGCGCTGATGTTCCGCAAAGGCAGCGTTGTCACCAGCGTGCCTTACCGCCTCGAACGGTAAAGCAGCTGTATACAGAACAAGAAAGCCGACCCATCCGGGTCGCTTTCTTGCTGTATACTTATTGTACACTACAGTATTTAGATGCATAAGGAGTTGGTATGCGCACCCGACCAGTCCTGCTGGTGCTGGCAGGTTTGCTCAGCATCTTCATCGTGATCGGTGGCGCACTAAGCGCGGCGCTTGCCTGGCAGCTCTTCCGACCCATAAACAGCGGTGCCGATGTGCTCGTGCTCGACGACGAGCGCCGCCTCCAATTGATCGACGCAACAGGGCGCTAACACTGGTCGCGGAGGATGCGAGCACCGAGCCCTTCCGCTACCCGGCGGTCTCGCCCGATGGTCGGTTTATCGCCTACATCAGCATCGATGGCGACAGCTTTGTGATCCGGCGGCTCGATCTGGCCAGCAGCGCAACGCTCGATCTCTACCGTAGCGATGAGCATCCGCCGCTCTACCTCGTCTGGTCGCCCGACAGCAGCGCGATCTCCTTCCTCAGCAATCGCAGCGACGGCCTCGGCACCCACGTTGTGGCCGCCGATGGCAGCCGCGAGGCCGAACTGATCGACGTCACCGTCGGCACTGCCTATTTCGCCTGGCACCCCGACAGCGCCAGCCTGCTGATGCACACCGGCGGGAGCGTGTTTCAATCTGGCCGCCTGGCGCACTACGATCGCGGTGCCGCAGCACCACAGCAAGTGCGCGCCGATCCTGGCCTCTTCCAGAGCCCGGCCTGGAGCACCGATGGCCGCAGTTTCTTCTACGTTGCACAGCCTGAGGTGAGCGGCACGCCTTCGCTGGAACTGATCGAAAGTGTGCTCACACGCGTCGACGCCGACGGCAGCATCCTCAAGCCCTCGCCAGCGAAAAGCAGGCGCGATGTTCTTTTTGCGCGCGCCGCAGAGCGATCAGATCGCCTATACAACCGCCGATGCCCAAGGGTTTGGCGCGCTCAAAATCCTCGACCCCGATGGTACAGTGCGCACCCTCTCGCCCGATGGTCAGCGCGTAGCCGCCTTTTTCTGGGCACCAGATAGCCGCCAGATCGCCTATCTCAGCTTCGATGCGGCTAGCGCCACACCGCTCACCTGGAATGTCGCGCGCAGTGATGGTAGCGCCGTGCGCGAGCTCGCCAGTTTTGCGCCAAGTCGCGCCTTCGGCGGCATGATCACCTACTTCGATGCCTACGCCCAGGCACTCGATGTCTGGTCGCCCGATAGCCGCCAGCTCGTCTATGCCGCCGCAGACGGCATCTATCGCATCGATGTGACCAGTGGCACCGTCGAACGCAGCGGCGACGGCGTCTTCGCCGCCTGGCGCCGCAAGTGATCGGTAGTGCTACGGTCGATGGCTGTACGATGACATCAACCGTAGCACTACCAATACCTTCAGACCGACGGTAGTATGTACCTATAATTGGCGAATTTGCAGGTTACGAAAAATGGCGACCGCGCGGTTGCCGCGCCCGGCAGCCACCAGGCCGTAGCGGTCGGCGGCGGCAAAGTCAGCGAGATCAATCGTGCCCACCGGCTGGTCGTTGACGAAGAGTTCGATACGCGGCCCGCTCAGCCGCGCCACCAGCCGGTTGATCGCATCAGGTGCTGTTCGGATCGCCGAACCGGTGGCATCGAGCACAGTACGCAATCGTCCGCCGTTTTTCTCATCTAGAAAGATACGCTGCGCTGACGGGTCGATCGTAAACGCCAGATACGAATCACCGTCGATGTAACGCAGCAGCAGCCCGGCCACACCACCGCTGACCTCGACATCTACGCCGAGCGTGAGATCAGCACCGACCGGCGAGGTGCGGTAGCTCCAGATATTGCCCACCCCCTCGTCGGCGGTGATCTGGTAGGCACCATCGGTGTAACCAACACTCCAACCAGTGTTCGCGACTTGGGCCCAGCCCGAGCCAGGGCTAAAGGTATCGGCCAACACCACGACCCCCTGCTCTGCGGGCTCTAGCGTCGGCGATGGTTGCGGCGTTGCGCTGGGAGCGTTAGTCGGGCTCGCCGTTGGTACCGCGCTCGGCAAGGTCGTGGCGCTCGCTTCCGCCTGCACCGTTGCCGACGCCACCGGTGCAGGCACTGGCGTAGAGCTTGCTGGTGCTGGTGTACCCACCGTCGTCACGATGATGCCCACCACTTCCGTCGGCGCTGGCGTCGCCTCAGCCGATCCAGCTGGCCCACGACGACTCAGGCCCAATGCCGCCAGGCCCGCGAGAATTGCACCACCGACTCCGCCGACGATCAAGACACGCCGACTGACGCCCGATCTATGCGCCACGGGCTGCGCCGCTGCCGCCTGTAGCCGTGCCTCGACCTGCTCCAGCATGCTGCTGCTGTCGCGATAGAAGGGGTTCAAGCCTTGCAGTTGGCGTAGCGTAGCGGCGGCAGCAGCGTCGTTGCCCGCCGCGATTTCGGCCTGCGCCTGCGCGTAGAGCCCTGCCACACGGTCGCTTTCCCGTGGAGCAGCCGACCGCGCCGACGTAGGGCGGGCAGGCGGCGATGCAGGCGGCATCTCCACACGCGCTGCACTGCTCGTGAGTTGGCGATTATAAGCGCTGCGAGCGTTGAAATCGCCGAGCACACGGTACGCCTCGTTGATACGCTGCGCACGCGCGCTTGCATACACCTGCTCAGCAGGCGCTGCGGTGACGAAACGATCAGGATGGTAACGCGATATCTGCTGGCGATAGGCGCGCTTGATCTCGTCGGCGGTGGCAGTACGGGTCAGACCTAGCAGCGTATAAAAATCCAGGTGCTCAAAATCTTCCATATCCGGCTGAGATCTTATCTCTCATGCATATGCGTTTTGGCTGCACCAGAACGCATACAAGCATGCTCTTCACTCTCCACAACTGCGCGATTATAACACGCTTGTCGCCGGAAAGAGCCATGTTATAGTGCAATATAACGATCTTACATAAATTGATGCAGAAGCTGGTGGTGCGCGCACATACCACTCCCTTCTTAGACATGGTGCGCCAGTACAGTCACGTACTGGCGCACGCCAGGTTACCGCAACCTGTTTAGGATTGCTCTATACGTCATTCTAACGGGTTTGTAAGGAGCACAGACCATGAGTGAACTGGGCGCTACGAAGCAATTCTGGCTGTTGAAGACCGAGCCAGACGCGTACAGTTTCGCCGATCTTGAGCGCGATGGGCGCACGATCTGGGACGGCGTTGCAAATAATGCTGCGCTTAAGCATATGCGGGCCATGCAGCCAGGCGACGAGGCGCTGATCTATCACACTGGCGACGAGCGCTGTGCTGTTGGCCTCGCACAGATCGTGAGCGCGCCCTATCCCGATCCGCAGGCCGACGATCAAAAACTGGTTGTTGTCGAGGTTATGCCGTTACACGCGCTCGCCACGCCGGTTACATTAGCCGCGATCAAGGCCGATGACTTTTTCGCCGATTTCGCCCTGGTACGCCAGAGCCGCCTCTCCGTCGTCCCCGTTAGCCCGGTGCAATGGCAGCGCCTCCTGGACATGGCGCGCTAAAACTTTCCGTCCGAGGTTATTGTTTCTACAGCGAGCAACCACGCCAGACAAATTATGGTATAGTTGTCTGAACTTATCCTCACGTGACATTCCTTTCGCGAAGCTGCGAGGTGCTGCAGTGGAAGCAGCCACGATCTTAGTTGTTGACGACGAACAGCCGATCGTCGATCTCGTCGCCGGCTATCTTAACGCCGAAGGCTTTAGCGTTCATCGTGCCTACGATGGCAACGGCGCGCTCGCTACGGCCCGCGTCGTGCGCCCCGATCTCGTGATCCTTGATGTGATGCTGCCCGGCATCGATGGTGTTGAAGTCTGTCGGCGCCTGCATCAGGAGACGTCCGTTTATGTGTTGATGCTCACCGCGCGCACCGATGAGGTCGATAAGCTGATCGGGCTCTCGGTAGGTGCCGACGATTACCTCACCAAACCCTTTAGTCCGCGCGAGTTGGTCGCACGGGTGAAGGCGATTTTGCGCCGGAGCCGCAGCGCCGCCGAGCGCAGCCACGAGCGCCCCGCCCTCAGCTTCGGCAACCTCGTCATCGACCCAGATCGGCGCGAGGTCACGCGTAACAGCAGTCAGATCGAGCTTACACCACGTGAGTTCGATCTGCTCTACGCGCTGGCCAAACAGCCGGGTCGCGTCTTCACCCGCGAAGAGCTGCTCCAACAGGTCTGGGGCCGTGATTTTATGGGCATCGACCGCGTGGTCGATGTGCATATCGGCACCCTGCGCCGCAAACTCGGCGACGAGTCCGCCGAGGCCGTAGTGCAGACGGTGCGCGGCGTCGGCTATAAAATTCGTCGGCGGCGCGCGATGAAATGGACGCGCCAGCTGCGCTGGAAACTGTTCATGTCACATCTGGTGATCGTGGTGATCGCCGATGTTGTGCTGCTCGGTACGGCTAGCTTTATGGCGCGCTTTGGCCTCGCCACCACCGCGCCGCTTACCCTCGGCGATGCCGCCGCCGAAACTGGTCAACTCGACCCTGCGGCTGGTATCGCTGGCACCTTTCTCGAGCAGTTTAACGTCGTCGTGCAACAGGCGCTGCTGGTGAGCGGCTTTGCCGCGCTCGCTGCTGCTGTTGTGGTCAGCCTTTTTGTCTCCCAACGTATCGTCGAGCCGCTCCAACTGCTCTCGGCGGTCAGCCGCCGTATGGCCAACGGTTTCTACCGCGAGCGCACTACCATCGCTTCGGATGATGAGATCGCCGAGCTCAGCCATAGCGTCAACCAGCTTGCCGATGCGCTCGATCGCACCGAGCAGCGTCGCCTGGCCTTGCTCACGGATGTCACCCACGAGCTGCGTACCCCGCTGGCTACAATCGGCGGTTATATGGAAGGCCTCATCGACGGTGTGATCCAGCCCGACCGCGAGAACTTCGCCCTTGTGCTGCGCGAGACGGGCCGCCTGCAACGCTTGATCGAAGACCTGGAATTGCTCTCACGGGTGGAAGCGGGCCAGCTGCCGATCGTGGCGCGTAGTCTCGATCTTCACGCGCTGCTCGAACAGATGTTAGTCCAGTTCCAGCCGACTTTCGCCGCCCAGGAGATCGATCTTCGGCTCGACGCACAACCTCTGCCAGCTTGCTGGGCCGACCCCGATCGTGTCAATCAGGTGCTGATCAATCTGATTGCAAACGCGTTTCGTTATACCCCACGCGGCGGTAGCGTTACGCTCAGTGTGCTGGCATTAGAAGAGCATCTGCTGATCGCACTCAAAGACACCGGCATCGGTATCGCCAGCGAGCATCTACCGCATATCTTCGAGCGCTTCTACCGCGTCGATAAATCGCGGGCGCGCCATAGCGGTGGCAATGGTGTTGGCCTCGCCATAGCACGCCATCTTGTCTATGCCCAGGGTGGCGAACTCTGGGCCACAAGCGATGGCCCTGGTCTCGGCGCGACTTTTTACTTCACCTTGCCCTACGCGCCGCCGCTACCAGAAACGGCCTTCACAGCAGAGCAAACTATCGCAGCAGCGACTATCGTTCCCGATATCATTACGCGGTGAACCGTGATACGTGAAGCGTTGTCCATCACGTATCACACGTCACGTATCACACATCAACCATGTGGCTCAACCTCTTTCTCCTCATAATGCTCTGGCTGGGCACGGTTGCCTTGGCCCTCGCTGTACTTGCGCGTCTCTTTCCACCGCTGCGCCGCGCTGGCGAGCGTGAGACAGGGCTGGCACCTACCCCGGCAGGCGAAGCGCGTGCGGTCGCTGGCGGCCTCCCCTCGTCTGCCAGCACC
>JAAUTF010000255.1 GCA_012031775.1 Candidatus Altimarinota bacterium
GGTGCTGCTCGATGCGGGCCAGTTCAGCAACCCGGTGATCGACCAGGATTTCCCCGACCCCGATTTGCTCCAGGTGGGCACGGCCTACTACGCCTATGCGACGAACAGTGCGGGCGCGAACATCCAGGTAGCGCGGTCGGACGACCTCGTCGAATGGCACGTCGACGGTGATGCATTGCCTATTTTGCCCGCCTGGGCAAACCCCGGTAACACCTGGGCACCGGAGGTTTCGGCATTTGCCGACGATATGTACGTAATGTATTTTACCGCTCGCCACGCTGCGAGCGGGCGACAGTGTATCGGCGCGGCCAGCAGTACAGAGCCGCGCGGCCCGTTTACCGCAGTGGGTGCCGAACCGCTGATTTGCCAGCTCGACCTCGGCGGTTCGATCGATGCGGCGGTCTTTGACGACGACGGCACGCGCTATGTGCTCTGGAAGAACGACGGCAACTGCTGCGGTGCGGATACCTGGCTCTATCTTCAGCCGCTCTCCGCCGATGGCCTGGCGCTGCTGGGTGAGCCGCTACAGCTCATCAAACAAGACCAGGCCTGGGAGGGTCGCCTGATCGAAGCGCCGACGCTCTGGAAACAGGCGGGCCGCTATTTCCTCTTCTACTCGGCCAACAGCTATACCGGCCTCGATTATGCCGTTGGCTATGCCGTTGCAGATACCATTGCCGGGCCGTATACAAAAGCCGACGCCCCGCTCCTGGTGAGTGACCTTGAGGGCGGCGCGGCTTTTGGGCCGGGCGGGCAGGACATTGTCGTAAGCGATGACGGTGAAACCTGGCTGGTTTATCACTCGTGGGATCCGACAGTCACCTATCGCCGCATGCAACTCGACGAGCTACGGTGGCAGGATGGAGTGCCGGTAGTTGACGGGCCGGATCTTGAGCCGCAGCCCGCCCCATAGTACAAAGAGCATCCCTCCTATGCACTATCAGAATCCTGTCTACGCTGGCTCGTTTCCCGATCCATACGTGTTAAAGCATTGCGGCGAATATTGGGCCTATTGTACGGGCGATTGGCCGGACGGGCGGCGCTTCGGGATCTTGCGCTCGCGCGATCTCGTGCAGTGGCAGCCGGTGGGCGGCGCGCTTGAGCCCTTGCCCACCGGCTACCCCTTCTATTGGGCACCCGAGGTTGTCTACGATAACGGGCGCTTCTACATGTACTACAGCGCTGGCGATGAGCTGAATGCCATGGCGCTGCGTGTAGCTATCGCCGAACATCCGGGCGGGCCGTTTGTCGATAGCGGGCGGACGCTGACCGCAGAGCCTTTCGCGATCGATGCTCATGTGTTTGTCGATGACGATGGCGCACGGTATCTGTTTTACGCCACCGACTACCTGGAGCACACGCACGTCGGTACTGGCACCGCTATGGCGCGCCTGCGCGATCATCTGGCGCTTGCCGAGGTGCCGCGCCCAGTGACGCGCGCACGCTTCGACTGGCAGGTCTACGATCCGCAGCGTGCCCAGAAAGGCGGCGTGCGCTGGCATACCCTCGAAGGGCCGTTTGTGCTCAAGCGCAAAGGCCGCTACTACCAGATGTTCAGCGGCGGCAACTGGCAGAATCTGAGTTACGGCGTGAGCTACGCTACAAGCGACCAGATCGACCGCGCCGCTGAGTGGGAGCAGCACGCCGACGGCCAGCGCATCCTGCCGATTGTGCGTACGATCCCGGGCCGTGTGATCGGCCCCGGCCACAATTCCGTGGTGCGCGGCCCCGACAATATGCAGCTCTTTTGCGTCTATCACCGTTGGTCGCCGACCGCCGATGCGCGCCAGATGGCGATCGATCCGCTCGATTGGGCCGGTGAGCGCCTGCTGGTGCTTGGCCCCAGCGATACGCCACAATCGTTGTCAGCGACCGCGACCGCCGTGGATTTCTTCGATCACGAGCACGACTATGGTCTCGGCGCACAGTGGGAGTGCAAGGGTGGGAGCTGGCACGTGCAAGCTGGCAGTGCTGTGCAAGCGCAACGTAGTGAGCGCGCAATGGCCCTCTTTGCACCCCATTTTCCGTGTGCTATCGCCGAGTTGAGCCTACGCGCCGATGGCACTGCTGCCGATGGCGATGGCCTGGGCGTGGTACTAACCTTCGATTCGACGATTGTGCTGCGCTGTGTGCTGCTGCCTGCGCGCGGCCTGTTGCAGATCGCCTGGCTTGGCCCAGGCGACTGGCGCGAGCACCATGTGGCGCTGCCGCTCGATTTTGTGCCGCAGGTTTATCACCTGTTGCGCATCGCGACCGATGGACAGCAGGTGCGCATTGCGTTGGATGAGGGCCGGCTCCGCTGGCAGGGTCTTCTCGATCTGCCAGCCGAGCAGATCGGCTTGCTTAGCGAAGGTGCTCCGGCGATGTTCGCTGGCTTCGCGCTGACCGTGGGCTGGGAGGACGATTTTTTTGCGCCGCTGGGCGACCTTGTGGCCCTCGGCTGGCGAGCGAATAGCCGTAGCTGGGCCTTGGAACAGGGCCTGTTGCGGTTTTTACCCGCCGCCGAACTGGATACTAACCCGGAGCCAAGCGCAGCGCACATTGTCAAAGGGCCATTGCTGGCCGACTATACGCTCGTCGTTAATGCCCGCCTCGATAGCGCCGATGCTCTGCTCGGCTACGGCTTTCTGCCCGCCAGCGACGAAAGCGGCCAGGGCCCGACGCTGTGGTTGGAAGCGCAGGGTACAGGGTGGGCGCTGCGCTGTGTTACTGCGACCGGCACTCAGTTGCTGGCGCTGCCCGCCGAATGTACGCCGCTAGAGTGGCAACAGTTTCGCTTCCGCAAGCACCAGGGTCAGCTGGATATCGCCTGGGAGCAGCACGATCTCGGCACGATCGCAGTACCTATGAGTCCCAGCCGCGTTGGCCTCTGCGCGCGGGCAGCTGCAAGCTTCGACCTGGTGCGTGTTTGTCAGTTGGCGTAACACGTGCAGGTCGGAGAAGTCAGGCGTCAGGAGTCAGCAAAGGTGCTACCACAAAGGAGCTATGTGTGGTGCGCACCATAACATAATCTACTGTGCATCTCTTTGAGGATTACTCTATGCCATCACGATCGCTCTGGGCAGCTGTATTAATCGGGGTTGGCATGATGGCCGCAGTTGATGAAATCGTTTTTCACCAGCTGCTGGCCTGGCATCATTTCTACGATCGCAGCACGCCCGCCATCGGCTTGCTCTCGGATGGCCTGCTGCACGCCGCCGAACTTTTAGCGATTGTAGCCGGCTTTTTCCTTATCGCCGAGCTACGCGCGCAGCGCGCACTTGCAGTGCAGCACGCCTGGGCGGGGTTCTTTCTCGGTGCAGGCAGCTTTCAGCTTTTCGACGGCATTGTCAATCACAAAGTGCTGCGGCTACATCAGGTACGTTATGGCGTCGACCTACTGCCCTATGACCTTGCCTGGAATGCTGCTGGCCTGGCGCTGCTGCTTTTTGGGTTCTGGCGACTGAGGCAGGCGCGTTCGCCGCGCTGAGCTTGTTAATGGTATCGCTCGGTGCAAGCTAGGAGGCTTAGGATGGGGCATCACACAGCTGCGGCGAGCCTGAGCGTCGTAACGCTGATTGTCTGGGCGGGGCTGCTGGCCTTCGCCGGTGCGTACGCGTTGGCGGCAGGGTGCCGTAAGCGGCGGCGCTGGAGTGGGCGGCGCAGCGTGAGCTGGTACGTCGGGCTTGGTCTCCTCGGGCTAGCCTTCGCCCCGCCGCTGGCGGCCAGCGCCCACCACGATCTACGCGCTCATATGGTGCAGCATCTACTTGTTGGTATGGTGGCCCCACTTGCCTTAGTGTTGGCCGCGCCGCTCACCCTTGCGCTGCGCACTATGCCAGTGCGATACGCGCGGCGTATCGTAGCCGTTTTGCACAGCCAAGCACTGTGCTGGTTGATACATCCGCTCAGCGCTCTTGTGCTTAACGTCGGTGTTTTATATGCCCTTTACCTGACACCGCTCTACGCGCTGAGCCAACAGCACATCGCACTACACCTGATGCTCCACGGCCATATGTTCCTCGCCGGCTTCCTCTTTACCTCAGTTATCGCTGGGCTCGATTCGGGGGCTCCAACCGCGCGCTGGTCTACTCGCCTCGCCGTGCTTTTCGTAGCGATTGCTGCCATGCAACGCTTGCTAAGCTGATGTATAGCGGCGGGTGGCCGTCGCGCCGCCGGGCACGATCTGGCTCAGATCCAGGCGGCGGCGCAATTAATGTATTATGGCGGCGACGGGCCGAACTTATTCTTGCGATAATGCTCTTTGCCGGGCGGCGGCGGCGCGGCAGGCGCACCTTGTACCACGGTACAGTGCCGTCGTGCGGTGGCGCTACCCCGCCCTTGCACGGGGTACCACGTTAGCTGATAATAACTGCGCGCCCTACAAGAGCGCCAGGTAATCGTGCCTCTCGCCGTAGTAGGTGCAAAGCGACTCCCAGAGCAGCCAGTGCGGCATACCGTCAGGATGAGCCTGGCGCACCGCGTGCGCGGCATCGAGCAGCGACAGGCCTTCAGCCTCCTTGAGCGCCGCGATCGTAAAAGTTGTCGCCCGGCTGATCCCGGCACCACACGCCACGAGCACGGTTTTGTTTGTGGCGTGGTGCGTGAGCACAAAATCGACCCCGCGCCGCAGCTTTTCCGCAGCGAGGGCTTCGCCATCTTCAACCGGGAGATAGAGTGTCGTGATGCCTGGCGGCTCGACTGGGGCCACCAGGTGTAAGAGCGCGTCGACCTGTGTGCGAACGAGCAGCGCGCTGTCGAGCGTCTCGCGGTACTTGCCGATCAGCAGCCAGGCCGAATGCGTTGCATATGCGATCCTTTGCGGAAGCGGAGATTATTGATGAGTTTATGCGTCGATGCTACGTGAAGCGTGTTATAGAGAGAACAATAGAACGTCGAACAAAGGAACAGCTGCGCAGCGCCTGCACGTGCTTTGTGGCGTTGTTCTTTTGTGCGCTGTTTGCATGTTTGTCTATATGTGATCACACACTTGCCGCTTCATTACGGTTCGGGCTTCACGATGCAAAAGTACTATAGCAGCGGGGCTGGGGTGTCGCCAGGGTAGTACAACCTCTATTCACAGTGAGGGGCAATAATGAGCGGACAGGAGCGCAAGAACATTCGCGCCGGGCTGCGGGTGGCGATTGTGCGGAAAGAAGATCAGCGCAGCGGGCGGCGGACGGTGGGCGTGGTGAAAAGAGATTCTTACCTCCTCGCCCCACCATCCCCATGGTATCAAGGTACGGCTTACCGATGGCCAGGTTGGGCGTGTGCAGGAGATCGAGCCGGGCGATGAGCCAGGGTAAACCGTGTTTATCTTGCGCGTGCGTTATGGCCGTCTCGCGCACGCAATGCGAATAGCGCTAGGTTGATGCGGTTGGCTAGCGGCTAGGCAGCCAACCGCATCAACCTTATCCTTCTTCAACGGCGCAGGCGTTCACTGCTCCTCTGCCAGGTTTATGGGCTCGGGTTCCATCCCGGGGCCAGCCACCCGCGTTACGGCCTCCAGAGCGTCGACAAGCCCCGCGTTGCTGGTCTCGGCGTCGCCGACGATAGGTGCGGCGCTTCGTTCCAGAATGCGCTCGGCACGTCGCTGACTCAAGTGTACGTCTGCCTGGTTCGCGCGTTGTTTCATCAAGGCTAGCACGGCTGCAACATGTGGCGCTGCCGCCGAAGTGCCAAAAAAACGACAGATATTGCGCGCCGGGTCGGATGGGTCGCACGGCCCTTCGTTCAGGGCAGGCCGCCCGAGGAAGGTGGTGCGCACGCCGTTCGGTGCCAGCACATTCGGCTTGCGGCGCAGTGCCGGTACTGTCAGCGGCTGCGCCGGGCGGATGGACGTGGCGGGCTGCCAGTAGAGCGTGGCTGGCCCGCGCGACGAAAATGGCTCAGCTTGGCTGGGTGTATCGATCGAGACGGCACCGACAACGATCGCGTGCGCCGCTGTCGCGTGGTCGGTGATGGTCGGGCCAAAATTGTCGCCGTTCCTGGTACCGGCGTATTCCAGCGCCACTGGGCCTGGCTCGCGTAGCGCCGCACTGCCCAAAGTGAACTTGAAGCGTGGTGTGTTATTACCGGTGAAGCGTACAGCCACCAGGTTAAGCGTCTGCGTGACGCCGCTCGTATTATCGTAGCTGAACACTTCGACCGGCGCGAAGCCGAGCCCGCTCTCCGCCCGCGCCACAACGCGCTGCTGCTCGTCGGCGAGGTAGAGGTCGAAGTCGCTACGCACCCCGAACCAGGGTTCCGACCACTGAAAGTTCACTACGGTGCGCCCGCCCGGCGGCAGCGTGATGCCAAGCAGGGCGTCTTCACCCGTGCCGGGGTCGAAGTCGTGGCAGTCCTGGCTCAAGGCCACTGTTCCGCCCGTTTGCGCGTCAGTGAGCACGGGGCAGGCGATCGGGCGGTAGTTGGGCGCTTCGTAAGAGCCGATCGCGTTGCCGTTCGTATCGGTGAGGTTGATGTTACCGCCCGCCGTGACGTAGAGCGCTCCGTCGCGGGTCACATCGCGGATGGCGATATTAATCGGGCCGTCCTGGAAGAACGGCTCCTCGATATAGAACCAGTCGTCTACGAGAATGTCGGCGTGCGCCTCGCTACGCAGTCGACGGATGTTTTCAGCGAAGGCGAAGATACCATCGGCGGCGCTGGCAAAGCTCAGCTCGGCAGCTGGGGCAAGATCGTGGACGATCTGCAACATACCGCGCCCCTCGTCGCTGCCGATGCCAAGCCGTGGCTCGGCCAGCACTTGTACCGCGCTATCGCGCCACAGGGGTTGCCAGGGCCGGGCAGGTCACCGCTGGCAATGTCGGCAGCGGCGTTCACAGCCGTGCGTGTGGCTATGTTGAACGAGTCTGCTAGCACGCCGACGCGTACTCCGCTGCCGTCCAGGCCATATGTGCTTCGCGCTACATTGGCCCGAACGATCGCATCACCTTCCGAGATGATACCTGTAGGGCAGTTTGCATTGGCGCTGGCCTGGGCCGCCAACGCGCTCGGGGCAGCAGCCTGGCCCGGTGCCAGCGCTTCTTGCACCCGGCGCACACCCGGCACTTGCGCTAGAACGGTCAGGCTGCGCAGTTCGACAAATGCCGTGACTATGCCATAGCGCGGGCTGACATGGCGCAGCTCTGCGCCGGCTGCCGTGAGCATGCCCAGCGTTGCCTGGTCGGTTTGTGTCTGCACATAGATCAACACCCGCCCACTGCTGTCGCGCAGCAGGCTGCCAGGGCCATCGGCCGGAAGGCTGAGGGCAAGCGCGGTAGACTCGGTGCTCTGGCCGTAGGCGGCAAGCCAGGCTAGCCGTGCCGAAAGAACGCCGCCTGCTTTTGTCGGCTCGTTGTTCTGGCCGACCAGCCCCGGCTGCGGTATGACGATGAGCGAAAATGCGATCAACAAGGGTAGCAGCGCCACAAACGGCCACAGCAGGGCGCGCGTCGCGTCGGTTGAAGAGTATTAATCACATCGAACTCCTGATCGCTAATTGAGGATATGCTGCTCAGAGTAGTTGTTGCGAGTCGACAGAATGTTGACAGATCATTCCGGTGAACATGTCCTTTCTCGGTGCAGGGCAGCTGCTAGCGCGATCGCTCTGCAGGAAGAAAGACGACGGCGCGAGGCAGGAGCCTCGTACTAGCTATGCACCCCGTGGTGCGTGGCTTGGTATAATACTTCTAAATCCAGGCTCACAAAGAAGAAAGAAGCTATGCCCACGACGATCGATATTGATGCTATTGCCGCCGCCACGATCGGCGATACACCCTACCGCTTGTTGATCGGCGGTGAATGGGTGGATGCCGCCGCCCACTATCTGGTCGATAACCCCGCTACCGCCGTGTCGCTGGCCGCTGTGCCCGACGCTGCGACCGCCGACGTTCGTGCTGTTCGTGAACGACCCCGAGTTGGTTCATTTTTCGTACCTTCGGTACCTGGAGAACAAGCTCCGGGCGCAGTACCCGCTGGACGGGACGCCGATCCGGATGTTCGCCCGCGCCCGAACGCGCCGCGACGAGCGGGGCGACGATTAAGCCCCCCTGGTAAACTCATTTGAACCAA
>JAAUTF010000256.1 GCA_012031775.1 Candidatus Altimarinota bacterium
CCGTTCTGCTCAAGCCGCGACTCGCCCTGCAATGCCGCCGACTTGGTATTCCCTGACGGTGAGATCAAGCGCAAACCTCGCCCGCATCGGCACGCAAGCGCATCGCCTCGCTGCCCGGCACCGCCTCAGCCGACCAATCTTCGAGAAAGACGCGAAACGGATCGCCCTCGGCTCCGGCGAGCCACCGCCATCGCGGCTAAAACGCTCGAAAGCGTAGAAACGCTCGTTTTGTGCATCGCTCAGCGCAAAATGCACCATATAGATATCGCGCGTTGCCAGTTGCGAATCGCGCTCAGCAGCTTCGGCTACCAGCGCACGGCGAAAAAACGTCAACTGGTAGCCGAAGTGGCGACCATCATGGCGCTCAGATTACCGGTATAGTACCACCACTCCACCTGAAACGCCGGGTGCGGGCCATGGTCAGCCGGAAAGGAGAAAGGAATCGGCTCCGTAGCCCGCGCAAAAGCCTCATCGGCATCACTGGCCAGCGCCTCGACCGCGCTCAGCGACGCCTGTACCTCGGGCTGCACAGCGGTGCAAGCGCTCAAACTGAGTAGCAGAGCTAGTGTAGACAGTATACGTACGTATATCATACAACTCGTCTAGTGTAGAGTTGTGGCTCTGCGTTGTGGCAGCTTTGCTGCCGCAACGCAGAGCCACCTTCTTCTCGCGAACGCAATGTTCGCCTTCTACTTTCATCTTACCATGCCTTTACCATTCAACCCTTGCCCTCGCCATTGCAGCGCGGTATGATGGCGCAATGGAACCACAGGATATCGATCGCGTGCTTGTTGCCATTGTGAACCGCCCGCGCGACCTTGAGATCGCGCGCAGGCAGGGTTGGTACCGTGTGCCGCTGGAGCGCGCGCCGCAACAGCTCGCCGCCGATTACCTGGCTTTCTACCAGACGGCGGCTTTCGGCGCTGAGCGCTGGTCGGTGCGCTGCTTCGCGGCTATTCTGCGCTACCGTATCGTCACGCGCCGCGAGTTGCTGCCGGAAGAGGCCAGCCATCGGCGCGCCGACGATCGCTACTATCGCATCGACCTCGGCCCGCTCCAGGAGCTGCCGCTGCCGCTACCTGCCGCACGGCTGCGCCGCATCAGTTTTATCGCTACCACCTTCGGCCAGCTACGGCGCGCCCACGATGTGCGCGAGCTCTGGCACCCCGCCGAGGACGAGCTACTCGGTGACGATCTCTGGGGTGCCGGGCTTGCCGGAAAGAGCCTCCTGTAATGCATGCCCTGATTATCGCCAATTCGCCCACCTTCGACGCCGCTCCTTTCGCTGCCATGCTGCGCAGCGCCGCGCTGTTGATCGCCGCCGACGGTGGTGGCAATGCGCTCCATGCCATCGCCATCGTGCCGCATATCGCCATCGGCGACCTCGACTCGCTCGCGCCCGAGGCGCTAAGATCTTTTGCAGCAGCCGGATGCGAAATAGTGCGGCATCGCCCCGACAAGGACGAAACAGATCTGGAGTTGGCGCTTTTGCTGGCGGTCGCGCGTGGCGCACAGCAGATCGATGTGTTGGGGGCTTTAGGCGGGCGTTGGGATCAGGGGCTGTCGAACGTAGCGCTCCTGGCGCTGCCGCAGCTAGCTGGCTGTCGGGTACGCCTGCTCGACGAAGACCAGGAGGCCTACCTAATACGCGACTATAGCGAGATCAGCGGAGCAGTTGGCGACACCGTCTCCTTGCTGCCGCTTGGGGGGGCGGCACACGGCATCACTACCGTGGGGCTACAATACCCGCTTAACGATGCCACATTGCACTTCGAGCGCTCGCGCGGCGTAAGCAATATCATCACCACACAACCTGCTAGCGTAAGCCTGCGCTCGGGCATGGTGCTGGTAGTGCATCTTTTCGACGCGGGCGCGTAAGGGCCGCACCACGTTGCGCCCCTACGCGCCCAGTTTCGCTTTGCCCACCATCTCAAGCGCCGCTTCATCCGTCGGTGGGTGGGTCAGACCAGCGCGCACATCGCGGTAGAAACGCTCGAGCGGCAACTTGCGTGTGAGGCCGAAGCCCCCCGCCACACGTAGCGCCTGATCGCTGGCCGCAACAGCAGCATTCGTACAGAGGTATTTTGCAGCCGCAATGCGTGGCACTAACTGCTCACGAGATGATGGTTGCTCCACCCACGCGCGGGCTACCTCGTGCAGCACCGCGCGCGCCGCCATCAACTGCGTCTCCATCGCGCCGATGCGCTGTTGCACATTCGGCAACGTTGCGATCGGGCGCCCGAGCGCCGTGGGTATCCGCTCGATAGCATAACGCGCCGCCGTATCGCAGGCCGCCTGGCCCACGCCGAGATACACTGCCGCCATGGTCAGGCTGAACCAGGCCATCTGCGCAGGCGACTTTTGCGCAGGCGCAGCACCGACCGCGCGCAGGTCGACGATACGTTCAGCGGGAACGAACACATCTTCCAGATATAGATCGTAGCTGCCACTGCTGCGCAGACTTAAGGCATCACTCCAGGTGTCGACAAGGCGCATACCAGGCGCACGCGCCTCAACGATCGCGTTTGCGGTTGCGCCCTCGGGCAGCGTATAGCTCGGCGGCAATGCCACGCTGACAACGAAATAACGCAGCGCCGGTGCCATACTCACGAACTGCTTGTGCCCGTGTATACGCCATCCGCCTTCGGTCGGGCTCGCTGTCGTGGCAGGCAAACCACCGCGCGAGGGGCTGCCCAGTTCAGGCTCAGTCGCGGCAGCGTTGATCAAAGCGCCGTCTTCAACAATACTACGGCAAATCATGGCGAACAATGGCTCGGGCCAGCTGCGCGTCTCGGCCAATCGCCCGATCAAGTGGACGGTCATGTCGATAGCCATCGCCGTCGAGCCGTCGCCACGCGCCAGATGCTCCTGCGCCTGCACCATTGTCAGCAAGTTGGCACCGCCACCGCCATACTCGGTGGGTACCACCAAGCGCGTGTAGCCCGAAGCCACTAAATCGTCGTAATTTTCTTGCGGGAAACCACCATCACGATCGTAGTCGGACGCCGCGCGGCAAAGCGTATCGCCAATTCATCGGCCAGCGTAGTCGGAGATTGCTCAATAAACATCGCTTAAAATGGTTTGTTCTCGCACTGATGCAGCCAGGCCGCATCAGTGCGAGAACAAAGGTGCCATCCTACTATGAGCCGGAAAGATCGTTATATCTGGTCGAGGTAATCCTTAAGGAGCTTCCCGAGGCGCGGATGGCGCAGCTTACGCAGCGCCTTAACTTCGATCTGGCGCACCCGTTCGCGCGTCACACCAAAGGCGCGCCCAACTTCTTCAAGCGTGCGCGGCTGACCGTCGGCAAGGCCATAGCGCAGCTCCAATACCTTGCGCTCACGATCTGTCAGCTGATCGAGCGCTGTCGCAATCTGCTGGCGCAACATCCCGCTTGCGGCCGCATCGTCGGCATCGAGCGCATGCGGATCGGGGATGAAATCGGCCAGCGTGCTATCGGCCTCTTCGCCCACCGGCGTCGCCAGCGAGACCGGGTCTTGCGCGGTGCGCCGCAGTTCGCGCAGCTTTTCCTCGCTCATACCGAGCGCGACAGCTAGCTCGCCATCGTTTGGCTCACGCCCGAGCGTCTGCGTAAGCTGACGCCGTGCTGCTTGAATGCGGTTCAGCGTCTCGCCCAGATGAACTGGCAGCCGTACCAGGCGCGACTGGTCGGCCAGCGCACGTGAGAGCGCCTGTTTGATCCACCACGTAGCATACGTGCTAAACTTAAACCCCTTCGTCACTTCGAACTTATCGATAGCGCGTAGCAGGCCCAGGCTGCCCTCCTGGATCAGGTCGAGCAGCGGCAGGCCGCGATCGCGATAGCGTTTAGCAATACTGACGACGAGGCGCAGATTAGCTGCCGCCATCTGCATCTTCGAGTCCTGGCCAGCTTCGACGAGGCGGCGTATATTGAGCAAGCGATGGCGCGCGTGTGATTCCAGCGGCTCAGGGCCATCCCAGAGCGCGGTACGAATCTCGCGCGCAAGCTGCCCGACACGATCGTCGATCTCGGCGAGCGCGTCGACATCGACTTGTTCCGGGTTCATACCGGCAGGTAGCTGCGTTAACAACTCACGGGCAACCTCACCGAGCGCTATTTCGCGCGCAAGGCGCTTCTCTTTCTCAGGGCCGAGCAACGGCACCTGGCCGATCTCACGCAGATAAAGCCGTACACTATCGCCGAGCAGCGCATCGGAAAGGCTCTCGTCGATGACTATATTTTGGCTGGCTGCGGGCTCTTCTTCGGCCCCGGCCTCATTCGGATCGCCGACGATCACTCCGGCGGCATCGAGCGCTGCGTAGATCTCAGCTTCCTCCTCGGGCGAAGAAACGGCTTTGCTCAACTCGTCCTGGGTGATGAAACCACGCTGTTTTCCAAGCGCGATCAAGCTAGCGGCATCGCTTTGGGCTGCGGCACCATTGGTTCGCACGCTGTCGGTCTGAATCTGAGCCATAGAGAATTCCCTAACTGAGCAGTGAGTGTAGAATTGGGGAAAGTAGCCCTCGCACTGTCAGATAGAACGACGAACGCCACGTTCTTGCGTTGGCGTTCGCTGTATTGTAGCACAGGTGGTGTTACCCTGCGGTACCATCACATTGACAAAGAATGGTCGCTTTGGGTTCATATCGCAAGAAGGTTACGCACCTCGGCAGGGCCTGCCGCTGCAAGCGCCTGTTGCGCCAGTTCGCGCGCCACCTGGTAGTCGGTGGCGCGTACAGCCTCGCGCACCAGCGGGATAGACGACGGCGCGCAGCTCAGTTCGTCTACACCAAGGCCGAGCAGCAGCGCGGTGGCGTGTGGGTCACCACCTAGCTCGCCGCACACAGCCACGTGGCGCCCATGGCGCTGAGCGGCCTCAGCGGTTAGCGCGATCAGGCGCAGCACGGCTGGCTCAAGCGGCTGATAGAGGTCGGCAACACGCTCATTGGTGCGGTCGCAGGCCAATGTGTACTGCGTCAAGTCGTTTGTGCCGATGCTGAAAAAGTCGGCCAAACGTGCCAGGCGATCGGCCTGTAGCGCGGCAGCAGGCACCTCGATCATAATGCCGAGCTGCGGGGAACCGACGGCATTGCCCGCAGCGCTCACCTGTGATCGTGCTTCTTCAAGCAAGGCGCGAGCCTGTTCGAGCTCAGCCACGGTTGCGATCATAGGCAGCATGATCCGAATATCGGCATGGCGCTGGCGCGCAGCAGCGCGCGTAGCTGTGGCAGCAGTATTTCAGGCCGCGAAAGCCCGATACGAATCCCGCGCCAGCCGAGAAATGGATTGTCCTCTTTCGGCAATGGGAAAGCCGGTAGTTCTTTATCGCCGCCAACATCTAGTGTTCGCACGACGATCGGGCGTCCCGGCAATTCAGCAGCGATGGCGCGATACAGCGCGAACTGCTCGTCTTCACTCGGCAGTGTCGCACGCTCAAGAAACAGCAATTCGGTACGCAGCAAGCCAATGCCGGCGGCACCCCATTCGGCAGCCAGTCGCGCCTCAGCTGGTGTCGAGGCATTGGCCACCAGCGTCATCGAATGCCCGTCGCGTGTCACCGTCGCCAGATCGCGGCGGGCGCGCAGCTCAGCCTGGCGCACCGTGGCTGCCTCCGCAGCCTGACGCAACCTGGTGAGCCGCTCCGGTGCGGGCGATAGCACTACCTCGCCACTACTGCCGTCGAGCGCGAGCAGCACACCATCGCTAAACCTATCGGCCACCGCCTCGCCCAGCCCGATCACCGCTGGAATACCAAGGCCGCGCGCCAGAATTATGGCATGCGCCGTCAGGCCGCCAGCAAGCAGCGCAAAGCCAAGCAGCCGCTCACGCGGCACACTCATCAGATCCGACGGGCCGAGATCTGCCGCAACGATGATCGCCGGGCCGCTAAGCCGATCGCCGAGCGCTGACTCACCACGTAATGTGCGCTGCACCTGCCCGACGACGTCGCGTACATCGGCAGCACGTGCGCTCAGATACGGGTCGTCGAGTTCGAGCAGCAGTAGCGCTTGCTCTTCGCCCGCCCGATACATAGCGCTATCCGCTGCCAGGCGCTCATCGCGAATCAGCTCCAGCAAACGCTCACGCAGGCTCGGGTCGCCCAGCAACATCCGGTGTGCCGCGAACACATCGGCCTCAGCGTCCTTCTGCTCATCACGCAGCAGCGCATCCGTCCGCGCCAGCGCCGCATCTACGGCGGCAATTGCCGCATCGAGACGCGTAACCTCCGCCGCTGGATCATTGGCACGCACCTCCACAGCCTGAGTCGAACCCTGTAAGCGGTACGTCAAAAGTGGCCCGATCGCCGTCCCCGGTGCGGCGGCGCGCCCTGCAGAATCGTTTCTTCGCTCAAGCGACCTCCGCGAGTGCCTGAAAAAGCAATGCCGCCGATGTGGCTCCCGGATCTTGGTGACCAACTGAACGTTCGCCGAGATAGGAGGCCCGCCCGCGCCGCGCCACGAGGGGCACGGTTGCCTCGGCACCGATACGTGCCGCGACCGCTGCATTTGTGAGCGCAGGCCGTAGCTCAACCCCGCTCGCGATATTGGCCGCCAGCCGATCAACCGCCGGCAACAAAGCATCGAACATCGTTTTATCACCCAACTGCGTTTTCCCCAGCACAGCCACGGCAGACGCGAACTCGCGCGTTGCTACAAGCAGTCTGGGGGCATCGACTGAATAGTGGCCGACCAACGCCGTCCCCGCGCGGCGAAACGCCGTACCGTAGAGCGGCCCGCTGGCACCACCTACGGTGGAAATCAGGCAACGCCCGGATGTTTGCAAGATTTCTCCGGCATCGGCCTGTTCCAGCGTTGGCAGTAATTCGAGCAAGGATGTAAAGCCGCGATCCAGATTCGTGCCGTGATCAGCATCGCCGATCGCGGCATCGAGGGCGGTTAAGCGCTCACGCTGTGCGTGAATAAGCGCTGCGGCACGCCGCAACCAGTTCAGCAGCGTTGCTGTAGAAAGTTCCATGAGCCTGGATCAATCAAGTGCGCCAAGCACGCTACGTGCGATAACGCCTCGCAAGATCTCCGATGTCCCCTCGCCGATCGTGAGCAAGCGCACGTCGCGGTACAGCCGCTCTACGGCGAACTCCTGACTATAGCCGTACCCGCCAAAAACCTGTATTGCGTCGCGGCAGACGCGCTCTGCTGCTTCGGAAGCGTAGAGTTTTGCCACCGCCGCCTCGCGTGTAAAAGGACGACCCTGGTCTTTCAACCATGCTGCGCGATAGACCATCGTGCGCGCCGTTTCGAGCGCTACGTCCATATCGGCGATCATGTTCGCCACCGACTGATACGTTCCGATCGCTTTGCCGAAGGTCTCACGCTCACGGGCGTAGCGTAGCGCCGCCTCATACGCGGCCTGTGCCAGACCCACCGCCATCGCAGCAATGCCAATGCGCCCACCGTCGAGTACCTGCAGGAACTGAATAAACCCCCGACCGCGCTCGCCAAGCAGGTTATTCTTCGGCACCCGCACATTATCGAAGCTGATCGCCGCAGTCACCGAGCCGCGCAAACCCATCTTCGACTCATGTTTGCCGAAGCTCATTCCTGGCGTCGCACGCGGAACGATGAGCGCGCTAATGCCCTTTTTGCCGCGCTCGCGATCGGTCACCGCTGTCACAATGATATGGCCGGCGATCGGCGCGTTAGTGATCCACATTTTACTGCCGTTGATCACCCACTCGTCGCCATCGAGCACTGCCGCCGTGCGCGTCGCACCTGCATCGCTGCCGGCATGTGCCTCGGTGAGGCCGAAGGCCGCAAGGTAATCACCGCGCGCCGCCGGCGCCAGAAAGCGCTCCTTCTGCTCGCGTGTGCCGAACAAGGCAATCGGCGCGCTGCCCAGGCCAATGATGTGCTGCATAGGCCAGCGCTGTTGAGCCACAGCCGCGCGCAACCTCCTCGATCGCGATCGCGGTGGCCACACTGTCGGCCTCAGCACCGCCGAACTCCTCGGAGAAGGGCAAGCCCATCAGTCCAAGCTGAG
>JAAUTF010000257.1 GCA_012031775.1 Candidatus Altimarinota bacterium
CATGGGTTCGACGTCCCTCACCGGGGTTGCTTAAGCGCTGAAGCGCGTCGCGTCGAGCCTTGGGGGTGGCCGCTTTTGCCAGCGCCGCCGCCACCGCGCTAAGCGAAGGGTTGTTTTCGGAGAGGAAAGTTGGCCCGCACGCAATCGCCCACCTACCCGCTCCGCCGGGAAGCCATCGTCTAGCGCGCGCCGCGCTGTTCGCTGCGCAGGTCGGCGCGCGTCACCAGCAACTGGGCGGCAAGCAGTGGCGAGGCTGGCCGGGCGTGGGTAGCGGCTTCGGCAAGGATAGCTTCGGCATCGTCAATGCGCTGCTGTTCGATAGCGAAGGCGGCCTGGGTCATCAGGGCAAAGGCTGCTAGCTCGCTATCGGCGATGTCGGCAGCGGGCGGAGCATCCAGCAGGCCAAGTGTATAGGCAGCGATAGCACCCAGCAAAGCCAGATCGCCTTCGGCACGCTCGGTAAGCAGCGCGTAGTCGGCCGGGTCGCCGCTGAGTACAAAGCGGTTGTAGTGCGCTTCGAGGCTGTGGTCGCCCTGCAAAGCTGCGAGCGCAGCGGCGCTATCGCCGGCGAAGGCGAGGGCGTAGAAGCGCCAGATAGTCGGCAGTTCAGCGGGAACGGTGCCGCGCATAAGTGCTGCCAGCGTAGCTTCGGCGTCTGCGGTGGGCGGCAGCACCAGGTAGCTTGCGGGAAGCGGGAAGATACCGAGCGGTTGTGGGCGAAGGCCTAGTCGCTGCATACGTCAGATTCCTGTTGGCGGGCCGGGCAGATCGCGCTGAGCACCGCGCTTGATCCAATCGGCCGCGATAAGCGCCAAGCGCTCGCTGGGATAGGCAGCGATGCGGTGGCGGCGGATCTCGTCCCAGAACGTTACTTCAAGGTAGACAACCCACTGGCCGCGCTCGTAGTCCACCGTCGTATGCGCCGCGAGCGCTTGGTGCTCGAAGCCATCGGGTGGTTCAGGTACGCGGAAGGGCCAGTCGGGCATGGTGTTCCTTATTCGGGAAATAGTTTGGTTTGTCGTGGTTTGTTGGCAGCTACGCCGCCAACAAACCACGACAAACAATAACCTTTCAGCCGAACTTGGTATCAGGACTCAGAATTGGCAAGCACTACACGCAACGCACCGTTCTCGGCATCCCAGGTGGCTGGGCGCAAGCCGGGTGCAGTTGCGGGCGGTAGCACTTCCCAGATCAACACGCTCCGATCGCCGCGCAGGTTACGCTGCTTGAGCAGCAGCCCCCCGGCGGCGGCACCGCGCGTCGGCAGCAGCCAGAGCTCATCGCCGCGCGATAAAGCCACAAGCACATCGTGCGGGAAGCGCTCGCGCGCTAACTCAGCAGGTAGGTGCAGGTAACCGTTGGCTGTTAGTTCGATTGAGTACATGGCTGAGAACTGAGAACCCAGAGCTGAGGTTAGTTTTTGATTCTTGGTTCCTGTGCTAACAGGTGCTGTGCAAGGCGTTCCATGCTCGTCGCAACAGACGGGCTGAGCGCTGCGCCGGGCGAGAAGTCAGCACCTTCGATCAGGTAGACGGTAATGTCCTGTGGGTAGTCGTCTTTGAGCAGCCAGCGCGCAAAGGCCAGCGAGTGATCCCAGCGAAACGCGTGCAGGTTCATACCGCTCGGCGGCGGCAGCGTGGCCAGCTCTGCGCCGGGAACTTGATAGAGCGTGCCGGGCTCCGAACCGCTACGCGCTGCATCGATGATAATGACCCGCGCGGCACCGCGCATCTTGAAGGCAACATCCATCCCCGCTGTGCCGCCGTCCACTAGCACGACACCTGCGGGCACACCAAGCTCCCAGAGGCGACGAATTAGAATCGGCCCGACACCATCATCGCCCCGTAGCAGATTGCCACAACCGATAATAACTGTATTTTCCATGCAAGAGTAATGTCTTATAGATACAAGGCACGAGATCGATGGTGGGCCGACGCGACGAATTTCGCCGTGCCGACCCACATTGTTCTGGGCTCTACGCTTGACGGTCTACATACCCTCGCCCATACGAAAACGTGCCAATTCCTTACCAGTTTTTTCGTCGTAGGCATGAACCGTACAGACCAGGCAGGAATCGAAGCTGCGCGCGACGTGGCCGAGCTCAACCGGGTCGCGCGTATCGACGATCGGTGTGCCGACGAAAGCCTCTTCCATGGGGCCGTTGAGCTTGCTGCTATCGCGTGGGCCGATGTTCCAGGCGGTGGGCGTGACAACCTGGTAGTTCTCGATCTTGCCATCTTTGAGCACGATCCAGTCGGAGAGGCTGCCGCGCGCCGCCTCGGTGGAGCCGAAGCCACGGCCATCGGGCAGTTCCTGCGGTTTGATGTAGAACTTATCGTGCAGATCGAGCTGGTCGAGCCAGCCACGCGCCAATTTGTAGTATTTGGCGGCCTCATGCATACGCGCCATCACGCGTACCAGCACACTTGGGCCAACGGTGTTAATCGCGTCGAGGAAAAGCGGGTCGTAATCTTGCCAGCTCTCAGCATTAGGCCGCCCGGCGACGACCTGGCGCGAAAGTGGCCCGGTTTCAAGTGGTTTGCGCCCGACGCCCGGGATCTCGTAGCGTGGCGCTTTGGCCCAGGTATACTTGCCCAGCTTGCGCCCATCGGCGGGGTCGATCGGCTCGGTGCGGCCCTCGAAAGGGTGCAGCGCGTGGTCGCCGACATAAAAGGCGTGGGTCACGTCTTCACGCACATTGGCCTGGTCGAAATCGTAGTATTGGCCGTCGGCATACACGCCGGAGCGGTTGATAAGACTGGCGTTGCGGCCCTCGATCGTCGGGCGGGCATACTTCTCGGGGTTAAAGTAGGTGCCGGTGGCCAGATAGTTACCGTAGCCCGCGCCGAACTTGTCGAGGCCAATCTCGCTCCCAAAACGAATGAAGAAGCCGCAGTCGGAGTTGTAATGGCTCTCGTTCTCGTCGACCCAGGCGAGCACATCGGCCCAGGTTTTATTCTGCAGCCAGCGATCGACGGAGCAGCCGAGCCAGCGCTTTTCGAGCCACTCGTCCTTCCAGTAATCGAGGATAGCGATCGAGCGGGTGACATCGGAAAGCGTAGGGCCGCACATCACCCCACCGGGAATCATGAAGCTGGAATGCGGCCACTGCCCGCCATAAATGGCGTACACTTCCACCGGCTTGCCGGAGAGCGTCACACCGACCTCATAGCTGGTGCCGACAAAGGGCGCGAAGCGGCGCACGGCCTCGTCATAACCAGGGGCTTTGGCATAATTCTTATTGGTCAGGTCGATCGCGAAGAGCGCGTAGAACCAGCGCGGAATGCTTTGCAGCGTCTCGCAAGCCTGGGCGATGTTCCGTACCAATGTGCCGTTGGCGGGCAATTCGGTCTTCCAGGCGGTATCGAGGGCGTAGACGGCCTTGTAGAGATGGCTGCCGCCGCAGATGCCGCAGATGCGCGGCGTAACGATCAGGCCAGCCTGCGGATCTTTGCCTTTAAGAATGATCTCGAAGCCGCGAAACATGGCCGCCTCAGTCCAGGCGCTCGTCACCACACCGTCGCGGATGGACACGCGCACATCGAGGTCGCCCTCGACACGCCCGAGTGGACTGATATGCAGATCCAGACTTTTACCGCTGGTAGATATATCGGTCACCGTTGCCATTGTGCAGACTCCTTTAGACCTGTGGCAGCGAGGAAGAAGCACTGCTGCTGTACTGATACGCTGTCGCCGCATGAGTACAGCAGCAGCCTCGCCCCTCATCGAGCTGCCGCAGGCAGCTTACACCACAAACATGTCTTCCTTCGACCACTTGGGCGCAGCGATGCGGGCGGCGGCGGCAAGGGCCATGTAGCTGATCGGATCGGTGCCGGTGGGCACATCGCGCGGAATGGCACCGCTGATCTTCTGGGTCTTGAAGACAGTGCCGGGTGCCAGGTCGAAGAAGGGGAACTCGGGCTCGGTGCAGCCGGTGCAGGGCATTCCGGCGCGTGTTTTCGACGACTGGCGGTTCCAGAGAATGCGATTGCAGGGCGAATGTGTCATCGGACCCCGGCAGCCGAATTCGTAGAAGAGACAGCCAGTGCGTGTGCCCTGGCCGAACTCCATGGTCGACTGCTTATACTCGAAGAACTGCACGCGGGTGCAGCCCGTCTGGGTGAAGCTCTTAAAAAAGGTCTGTGGGCGCTGCAACTCATCGAGCGCGATATCGCCGGTGCGCCCGCTGGCCACGGCGACGAGGATCTGCGTGACCCAGTCGGGGTGGGCGGGGCAGCCGGGGATGTTGATCACCGGCAGACCCGACTTCGAGCGCCAGTCGCCGCCGAGAAAACCGCCTTTCTGTTTGCGCAAATATTGCAAGCCGATCGAGTCGCTGGGGTTGGGCGCGACGGCGGGGATGCCGCCCCAGCAGGCGCAATCGCCGATGGCGACGACGATGCTGGCCTGGTTGGCGAGTTCGATCACCCAGTCTTTCATCGGGCGGTCGGCGAACATATCATAGCGCCCACTACCGTTTGGCCCCATGATCACCGTGCCTTCGAAGACGAAAATGTCGAGCGGTTTTTCGCCGCGCGCATAGGTATAGAAGAGCGCCTGTGCTGCTTCGCCAAGTTCCATGCCGAGCGAGGGATGCCAGAGAATGTCGATACCGAAATCGGTCACTAAGTCACACGCGCTCGGCTCCTCGGCGTTGAGGAAGGACATGGTGTTTCCGCTACAGGCTCCACCCTGGAACCACAACAAGTTCGCCATCAGGTTCGCTCCTCGGTAGAAGGTTACAGGTTACAGGTTACAGGTTACAGGTCAGGGCGCGTTTGATATGCTCGCCATTATCGTAAGCTGTAAGCTTTTTGGGGTTAAGCTGACACATGTTCGATCGTAGCGACGCGCACTACGGCGCTACGGCGCTCGACGAGCCAGTCGAGCCACGGATCGAGACCAGCCCCGCTTTTTGCCGATGTCTCGAAGATCGGGATACCAGGGCGTACGCTGTGGATGTTGGCGCGTGCGGTGGCAACATCGAACTCTACAGCGGCGGCGATATCCATTTTGTGATAATGGCGACATCGGCGGAGTTGAAGATCACCGGGTACTTCAGCGGCTTGTCCTCGCCCTCGGTGCTCGCGAGCAGCACGACCCGCAGCTGCTCGCCGAGATCGTAGCTGGCGGGGCAAACCAGATTGCCGACGTTTTCGATAAAGAAGTAGTCTAGCTCTGCGATGTTCCAGCCGGCGGCGCTAATATGATTGCGCACCCACTCGGCCTCCAGGTGGCAGTTGCCGTGGGTAAGGATCTGGCGCACCGCCGCACCGCTGCGCGCCAGACGACGCGCGTCGTTATCCGTCTCTAGGTCGCCGACGAGCGCAGCTACGCGCTGGCCGCGCTGCACAAGGGCACGCAGGGTTGCTTCTAACCAGGCGGTTTTGCCAGTGCCAGGGCTCGAGACGAAGTTCAGTGCGAGCACGCCGTTAGCGTCGAAGCGCTCGCGCAGCGTAGCCGCCAGTTCGTCGTTTTTGCTCAAGACACCGGCGCGGATGGCCAGCAGACGTGTCTCCATCAGGATGCTTTCCGTTAGGGGTGTAGGGGTTGCTGCTGTGCCACCCCGGCGCCCATAATCTCCAATCCAACGATCTCCAGTTCGCGGCCCTGGCGGATGTCGCCGCTCGGCGTGTTGCAGCTTGGGCAGCGAAAGCTGCTGATACCGACCAGTGTGGCCTTGCGTGCGCAGGGCACGCAGTAAATCACCAGCGGCAGCTCTTCGATCTGCAGCTGCGCTCCGGCGAGCGCGGTATCGGCGGCTACGATCGCGAAGCTGAATTCGAGCGCATCGCGTACCACGCCCGAGAGCGCGCCAAGCCGCAGGCGCACCACGCTAACTCGTTCGGCGCCCGCATCCTCAGCCGCGCGCGCAGCGACATCGACAAGTTGCATCGCGATCGACAGTTCGTGCATAGCTTATTTCTCTAATGCGTGGCCAAACCGTTTGGCAAAAGTAAAGACCAGCCCGGCAGCGCGCTGCACATCGGGGTCGTTGAGCGCGGTGAGCAAACCGATAATGCCGAGCTTGCGCGGGTTGCTGCGGTTATCCTCATAGCTTGAGACGAAGGCATCGCCGGCCTGGCCGACCAGCCGTACAGTTGCAGGCTGGAACACACCGGAGTTGAGCAGGGCGTCGAACTCGGGCGAGGCGACGAAGGGTGCCAGGCGCTCGATAATCGCGATAAAATTCGGCGCGGCCTTGGTCAGGGCCGGCAAATACGGGATCAGCACCGTGAGCGAGGCCAACTGGCCGATCACATCGGCGTTCGCTGTTTCGGGAACCATCGCGCGTACATCGTCGATGCTGCTGCGCACATTGTCGGTGATCTCCTCGCCGCGTTCCAGCAAGCTGTTGACGGCGCTGATGCCGAAAACGAGCAGATCGAGCTTGCCGAGCAGCTGTGCGATCGCCTGCAGCGTGGTCGGGTCGCGCAGCACGGCGAGTGTCTGCTGAAATCCGGGCGTTGTCGAGAGGCGGGCGAGCTGAGTTGCGGTATCGGCGAGGGCGGGCAGTTCGGGGCCAAGCGCAGCGAGCTGGGCAAGGTACTGCGCACTATCGGGGGGGATGGCCTGCTTGACATCGTCGATACTGCTGGCAATATTATCGGTGATCGACTCGCCCCGGCGCAGCAAACCATCGAGCGCCCCGCCGAGTAGGCCAAGAGCTCGGCGTGATCGAGCAAGCGGTGCAGCGCCTCTGCGGTGCGTGGCTCGCTCAGACGGCCGAGCAAGGCCTGCGCTGAGGCATCGGCCGTATGAACTCCATTGGTCGTCATCGGCTATGCGTCCTCTAAAATACATCGATTACAAACAAAAGGCAGACAATAACATGGCTGTTGCAGCGAAGCTGCAATGCATATCGTCAAATCCTCTTGGATTGAGCAACAGAGACCCTAATTGGCGAGTAACATGCTCGTCAAGTTGCTTATTTCTGGGGTTCTGCGGTGTTGAGATTTCAGAATATTTATGGGATTATGGATAAACAGTATAACGATTCGGGTACGTAGCGTCAAGAGCCATGAGCCGTGTATTGAGTGTTCGTAGAATGTGCAAATACCGTGCATATTCAATTGTTGTCAAATCTCAACAATAGGCTCTTTTATATTAGAGCAACCCTAAACGGTGTGTGAACAAGCTGGTGTGCAATCTGGCGATGTAGCCGCCAGATTGCACACCAGCAATGTGCAACTCATGTAGGATTGCTATAGATGAAGTATCTACTATTGTTTAGTTGAAATATACAACATCCTAAATAGGTTGTAGTAGGGCGGTTGTGCTTGCACGCGGCGCAGCCGCGCGCAAGCACAACTCACTTCTTCACAAACTGTTTAGGGTTACTATATACAACATCCTTATTTATAAATTGTATAGTAACCCTAAATAGGTTGTGGTACGAGCGGTGTCGTTGTGCGTGGCTACGCTACGCACGACGATACAAATTTCTTCACACACCATTTAGGATACTATAGCAACCCTAAACGGTGTGTGAACAAGCTGGTATGCAATCTGGCGATGTAGCCGCCAGATTGCACACCAGCAATGTACAACTCATGTAGGATTACTCTATAGATAGGAGCGTGGTATGGGCAAAGACGCGGCTGAACGCGTGATGCGCCGCCGCTTCGTTGTACGCGGGATCGTGCAGGGAGTGGGGTTTCGGCCCTTTGTCTATGGTCTGGCACTGCGGTTGAAGCTAACGGGTTTTGTGCGCAACGATAGCGGCGGGGTGACGATCGAGGTCGAAGGTGCGGTGCCCAGGCTCGATGATTTCGCTGTGGCACTGCGCAATGGAGATGCCGCCGCTCGCGCGCATCGACGCGATCGAGCAGCACGAGCTTGTGCCGCTCGGGGCGACTACTTTTGTGATCGCGGCGAGCCTGGCGCAACGCGCGGCGCACGCTGATCGCCCCGGACAGCC
>JAAUTF010000258.1 GCA_012031775.1 Candidatus Altimarinota bacterium
GCGGAAGCGCACGATGGACAACGCGCCGACCAAGCTGACGCGCGCGCGACATTATCGCCGAGCGCGTGGCTGAGCACGCCAGCACACGCCAGGCCATCCGCGAGGAGACACGTCGCACCGCGAAGCTGCGCGTTGCGCGCAAGAGGGTGCCGCCGACGAAAAAGGTGTGTTTCAGGCCTACTACGATTTCGAGCAGCAGTTTAGAATGCTGCCGCCCTACCGTGTGCTCGCGATCAATCGTGGTGAGAGCGAGGGGGTGCTTAAGGTCGATCTTGGCGTCGACAATGCACCGCTCATAACATGGATGCAGCGCCGCCATGTGCAAGGCTCTGGCTGGCCCGCCGATGAGGCGCGCGCTGCGGTCGAGGATGGCTACAAGCGCTTGCTGGCCCCGGCTATCGAGCGCGATCTACGTTCCGATCTTACGGCGCAGGCCGAGCAGCACGCGCTGACGGTGTTTGCCGCCAACCTGCGCGGCCTGCTCTTGCAGCCACCGCTGCGCGGTAAAACTGTGCTCGGCGTCGATCCCGGCTATCGCAGCGGCTGCAAGCTCGCCGTCGTCGACGCGACCGGCAAGTACCTGGCGGGCAGCCTGATCTACTTGCACCAGGCCGATAAAGCGCAGGCCGAGCTGACTAATCTCTGCCAGCTGCACCGTGTCGAGGTGATCGCGATCGGCAACGGCACGGCCAGCCGCGAGACCGAGCAACTTGTCGCTGCGGTGATTGCCGCCTGGCGCGGGCCGCAGGCAGCACCGCTGTATACCATGGTCTCCGAAGCCGGTGCGTCGGTGTATTCAGCCTCGGATGTGGCGCGTAACGAGTTCCCCGATCTCGATGCCACCGAGCGCGGCAATATCTCGATCGCACGTCGCCTGCAAGATCCGCTGGCTGAACTGGTGAAGATCGACCCGCGTGCGCTCGGCGTGGGCCTCTACCAGCACGATGTCGATCAGAAACAGCTCGCCGCGCGCCTGCACAGCGTCGTCGAAAGCGTGGTCAACTACGTCGGCGTCGATCTCAACACCGCATCGCCTGCACTGCTGACTTACGTGGCTGGCCTGAACAACAAGGTTGCCCAGTCCATCGTCGCCCGGCGCGACGCCGAAGGCACGTTTAAAGCGCGCCAGGATCTAAAAAAGATCAAAGGCCTGGGGCCAAAGGCCTTCGAGCAGGCCGCCGGTTTTTTGCGCATCCCCGACGCTGCCGACCCGCTCGATAGCACGGCAATCCACCCCGAGAGCTACGCCGCTGTGCGCAAGCTGATCGCCCGTTTTGGCAGCAAAAACAGCGCTTTGCCCGAGGTCGCCGCGCAGGTGCGAACGACTATCAAGCAGCAGCAGACCAACCTGGCAGCGCTGGCAGGCGAACTCGGCATCGGCGAGCCGACGCTGGCCGATATCCTCGACGCGATGGAGAAGCCGGGGCGCGACCCGCGCGACAGCCTACCGCCGCCGATGTTACGCGCCGACGTGTTGAAGATGGAAGATCTCCAGCCTGGTATGTGGCTGCGCGGCACCGTGCGCAACGTGGTCGACTTCGGCGCTTTTGTCGATATCGGCGTAAAACAAGATGGCCTGGTACATGTCTCGGAGATGAGCCAGCAGCGCGTGCGCAGCCCCTTGGATGTCGTGCAGGTCGGCGACCAGATCGATGTGCGTGTCGTTAGTGTGGATCTTGCGCGCCAGCGCATCGCCCTAAGTATGCGTGAAGCGTAGGGGCGTCGCGACGCAGCCCATGCCTCGCACAATCAAGAGGTTTACGATGGAGACTCCATTTCGCGAAGCGCGCCCCGTCGACAGCGCGACGATTGCGGCGCTGCACACTGCGAGTTGGCGCAGCGCGTATCGTGGCATTTTGCCCGATGATTATCTGGACGGACCGATTGAGATGGAGCGTGCGCAGCTTTGGCGTGAGCGCTTTGCGCCGCCGCTCAGCCCGCGGCAATACGTGTTGCTGGCGGAAGAAGGCAGCGCGCTGCGTGGTTTCGTCTGTGTCTTGCTAGACGAAGAGCCAGATTTTGGCGCATGCCTCGAAACGTGCATGTGCAGCCCGATCTGCGCAGCCAGGGGCTCGGGCGCAGCTCTTTGTCGCAGCGGCGCGCTGGGTTGCGAGCACTGAACCGGGCTGGCCACTGCACCTCTGGGTCTTTGCCGCCAACGCAGACGCCCGCCGTTTCTATCAGCGTATGGGCGGCGTGGTGGTCGAGCAAAGCGACAAAGCCATGCCCGGCGGCGTCACGCGATCGCTGCTGCGCTACCTCTGGTGTGATCTCAGCGGATTTTAGGGCCAGAATTCATGAGACAGGATTCAAAAGATCGAGCGCGTTTGGTAACTTGACACAAGTTACGCAGCGCCCATCCGTGTCATTGCGAACGCAGCGCAGCGCCCATCCAGGTCATTTCGAATGGAGCGCAGCGCAGTGAGGAATCTGCATCGTTGTACGTTGTAGACCCCCGAGCGCAGCACGGGGTGACATGGCCGTACGGGGCTGAGCACTGCCGACCGCGTAAATCTTGTAACTTGACACGAGCTACAAAGACTTGTAGATCTCGCGGAGATCAGCCACATGAATACCGAAATCATCGGCGTCCAGCGTCTGTTCAACCAGCACATCGCGCGCCCAATACTACAAGAACCGGGCGCAGTCGTGCGCTGGATGGGCGCAATGCAGGCGCAAGATTACAACGCTTCGCTCTGGGCAGTTGGGCTGCGCACTGTCTCAGCCAGCGAGGAGGAAGTGGTGCAGGCACTGGCCGCGCGCCAGATCGCGCGCACCTGGCTGATGCGTGGAACGCTGCACCTGTGCGCGCCGGAAGACGTGCGTTGGATGCTGAGTTTGTTTGCGCCGCGTATTGTGCAACAAAGCCAGCGTCGCCTGCGCCAGCTTGAACTAGATGCGGCAACGCTGACGGCGAGTGCGAACGTGGTCACAGCAGCGCTCGCTGGCGGGATGCAACTGGCACGCCCGGAACTGCTGCAACGCTTAGACGACAGCGGCACCGCGACGACTGGCCAGCGCGGCTATCATATTTTGATGCAGCTCGCCTACGATCAATTGATCTGCTTCGGCCCGCATATCGGGAAGCAGCCGGGCTTTGTGCTGCTCGACGAATGGCTGCCCGCAGCTCCGGCCCTTTCGTATGAAGAAGCGCTGGCGACGCTAGCCTTGCGCTACGTTATCAGCCATGGGCCTGCCACGCTGCAAGATTTCGCCTGGTGGTCGGGCCTTACGGTTGGCGACGCGAAAACTGGCCTGGCGGCGGTCATCGATCAACTGACGTCGGGAACGATCGACGGGCAGGTGTATTATTGGCGCGAATGGTCAGCGCAGGAGTCAGGAGTGCCGCGAGGGTCAGGAGCGAATTCAGGAGTCGGGATTCAGGACGCAGAAGTCTCGGCGCAGCTCTTGCCGGCTTTTGACGAGTTTTTGCTCGGCTACCGCGACCGCAGCGCGGTGCTGGCACCCGATGATGTAACGCGCGTAGTGCCCGGCGGCAACGGCGTCTTTTTTTCGATCGTCGTCGTGGATGGCCGCGTCGTCGGCACCTGGAAACGGGCTCGACAGAAAAAGCACTTTGTTATCGCATTCAGCCCTTTTGCGCCGGGTGAAACGGCCACCAAGCTTAACACAGCCATGGCGCGCTACAGCGAATATCTCGGTACCCCAGTCGTTGTAGCGCCTGCATGATGACGAACTGGAGCTACTGAATTCTGAGTCCTGATTCTTGCTGTCGCGCCACTATCGTTCGCTGTGGGTGAGGAACTTATAATAGAACACCGTCGCACAGAGCTGGCCGTCAGGAAGAAGCGCGTAAGTCGGGGATGATGCCGACGCGTTGCCAGCCCTGGCGCTCGTAGAGTCGCTCGGCATCATCGCTGGCTGTATCGAGTACCAGCAGCGTTTTGCCGACGTTAAGCGCATAGCCTTCAGCCGCCTTGAGCAGTGCCGCACCCAGGCCGCGGCGGCGCGCCTGGCGATGCACCAGCATCTTGGCGATGTCGCCGCGGTGTGGTTGGTTCTCCGGCAAGTCGAGGATCACTGTGACCGTGCCGAGGATCGTGGCGGCTTTGTTTTCGTACGGCGAAAACCGCGCGCTCACCGCGCGCCACGCTCATACCCACACCGCGCCAATACGTTTCGGCCTTTCCCTGCGTCATCGGCAACATAAAACTCACCGAAGCCCCGCCCTCCACGCAGTCGATCAGTACCGCGCTCAAGCCCGCGATCTCGCGCTCGCCGATCGTCTCTAGCTGTCGCACCTGAACCTCGCTCGCCATAACAACTCCTTTTTTGAACCGCAAAGGGCGCGGAGAACGCAAACTTTCTTTTGTTCTGCGCTCTTCCCCGCGGAGCATGCTGCGCGGCTACGCTCTGCCCGGCCTTCTGAATCCTGAATCCTGAATCCTGAATCCTGAATCCTGTCATCCGGCCACGATCACCACAACATACCGCGCCGGCGCGTTCGTCGGGTTGCGATAGGTCATCGGCGCGTTCAGTTGCATCGCGAAGCAATCGCCTGTGCCGAGATGGTAGACGTTGTCGCCGAGTGTTACCTCGATGCTGCCCGCCTGCACCCAGATCTGCTGATGGATCGACACGTCGCGTGCGCCCGTTTCATAGGCGATCCGGCACCTGCGGGCAGCTCCACCTCGACGATCTGGATCGGCGAGGGGAAGGCAGCTGGCGAGATATTGCGCCGCAGATAGCCCGATTGCGGGTCGCGCCATGCCTGGCGGTCGGCGGAGCGCGCCACTGGCTCGGGTGCCGCTTGGTCGTCGGCAAACAGCGACGCCAGCGAGACACCGAGCCCGGTGGCGATCTTCTCCAGCACCACCGCAGTCGCGCTGCTCTCGCCACGCTCAACCAGCGAGAGCATCGAGCGGCTAACCTCACAGCGCGCCGCGAGTGCGTCCAGGCTCAACCCGCGTTCGCCACGCAGCGCCCGCACCCGCCGTGCGATACGCGTATTGATATCTGGCGCGTTTGTTTCCTCTTGTATAATGGAAATATTATCCATTAAAATGGAGGAAACGTCAAGCCAATGTGCTTAGTTCTGGTGCCCAAGCCAAGGAAGGATGCTTGCCCTGAACGTGTTCAAGCCTTCGATTACAGAGGTGAAGCGTGGGACGAACGAGGCTATGCTATACTGGTGCCATACAGCTGAAAGTAGCTATAGTAGGGATTTTAATGGCTCGGTCGCAGGAATACGAGGCGCGCATTCAGCAGTTAAATTGGCCAGATCTTAAGAAATTATGGGTGGCGATTTGTGAGGGACAGACGCCGGACTGGCCTGATGGAAGAGCTTTTGAGTATCTCATCCTGCGAGCTTTTCAGCTTAATGGCGTGGAGATACGTTGGCCCTTTAGTGTCAAGCTGAACAAAGAGATTGTGGAGCAAATTGATGGAACAGTATATGTTGGGGGCCTATCCTGTCTTATCGAATGCAAAGATAGTCGTGAGGCAAAAAGTATTGAAGTTATCTCAAAACTTAGAAATCAACTTTTACGGCGACACGGTGCAGCGATTGGCTTGGTTTTTAGTCGGAACGGCTATACCGGCCCTGCCTTAACGTTGGCACAGTTTGTTGCACCACAAACTATTTTGCTGTGGAATGGTGAAGAAATAGCGCACTGTTTGGCACGCGAAACCTTCGCTGAAGCACTGATCCTTAAGTATCGCCGCCATATTGAACAAGGGATTGCGGATTACGATATACGCGTTGAGGAGATAGTATGAAGACGTATATTATCGTTGAAGGATCGTTTGATGCTGAGGTGTTGCAGCGTATGCTCGCACCCGATACATTACTTGTAAGTCACATCATTGTGGGGGGGGGGAAGTCATCTGGGGCTTCTCTTGCTCGATCGTTACTCAGTCAGCGTGCTGAACCTGTGATTCTGGTTATGGATGCCGATACCGTTCATCCAGAGACGCTGCTTGAACAACAAAAGGTGTATACAGATCTCTTAGGGGCCGTTGCGATCAATACTCCCTATGAAGTTTTACTCGCTATACCTGAGCTTGAGGTCATCTTTTTTCAAGATATTAGACTGCTGGAAGAAGTGTTAGCTATACATGTAAGTCAAGAGACAATAGTTAATGGTGCGTATCAGCCACGTCAGACGTTGAATAAACTACTTTACGCGAGTCCAAAGCGGCTTAACGACCGTAGTGACTTCTTACGTTCTCTGGATGAGACTACCTGCAAAAAGTTGGCACAGCATGCGCTTTTTCAGAGTATTAATGCATTTGTTGCGGACGCAACAGTAATAGCAGCGCCGTAATCGTACTTTACGGCGCTCTGTTCGGCATAACCGTGGAAGAGCACCGCGTACCTCGTGTATCGAGAGGTTAGTGTGGCAAATACTGCAAGCTGCATCACCTGTGAGTTGCTCGAAGGGCGCGATGCCGGAACGCGACCGCTCTGGGATGATATTTTTCGCACCCAGTTTGCGGAAGCGGCAGGCCATCCGCATGTCCATGTTCATATCGTGCCACGTATGGCTGATCTGCCCGCCGATCGGCGTGGCCCACATATCTTCAGCTACCTTAGTGTCCCGGAAGCCGAGCGTGTCTCTGAAGAGGCGATGAATGCCATCGCGACGCGCATACGGGCGCTGCCCTGTGAACAGGCAAAGACGCATCGTATTACGGTAGCGGCGCGACCGCAATGCGAATAAGATGCGTTTCCTTGCCGCCGGACCGCCGGTAGCGCTCGATCACCGCGAAAAGCTCTTGCTGCAGTTCTCGTGCCTCGTCCGCGCTCAGACGCAGCGCGTCCCAGGTATTGAAAGCTGGGAACGCCGCCGGGTTCATCGGCTCGCCTTCGCCGCACACCTGCTGGATCGACGCGTGCCCCGTTGGGTGCAGCCCGATACGTAAACCCCAGGCCTCCGACCACGGCCCGTACGCCTCGTCAAGCGCAGCGCTCAATTGTCGCTCCAGGGTCGCGTGCATCTGCTGGCGAAAGCGCTCCACGACGTTCTTTGGCAGCAACGTGTACGGCACATAAAAAGCACTGGCCACGCTGCGATAGTGCGCAATAGCCGATCCAGCGCGTTGCTGGCGACGCGTTAGAACGATCAGCCCAGCGGTACGCAATTTTCCCACCCAGTAACTCATCGTCGGCAGCTTCAGCCCGGCATATGCTGCTGCTGCGCTGAGCGTGCGCTCCTGCCCCAGAAAGGGAGCCAGCGCCGAAGCTGCCTTCGGGTTCACCAGCAGCAAGGCCATCGTCGCATCGCTCACCGTGAACATCTCCTGCTTCAAGTCTGTATCTTCCATTTGAAGCTGAACCTCTGTAGAGTGGCAATACCCAGTTTGTTGGCTCTCTTTGTTGGAAACATCCAATTCTAATGCGTGAAGCGTGACAAGGTGACAAGGTGACAAGGTGACAAGGTGACCGGGTGACACAAAGATATCGTTGCGTTCTTTGTGTCTTTGCGATTAAAAAAGACCGGCTTCTGCGGCCTCTGCGCGCTCTGGGGTAAAACCGTGCGGTGCGCACTCTGTGCGCTCTGCGGTTCAAATCGCAGACCAATCACGGATCACGGATCACACATCAAGAAAGAAATAATGACAACACCTACTGCTCGTCAAACCCCACTGCTCGCGCTGCTTGTCGCGCGTGCCATCTCGGAGAGCGGGACGATGCTCTCGGGGGTGGCGCTGCCACTCTTTGTGCTGAGCCTGACCGAGAGCGTCGCGCAGCTCGGGCTGATCACAGCCCTTCAAACGGTGCCGCTGTTTGTGATGGGACTGATCGGCGGCCCGGCGGTTGATCGGCTCGGCGCGCGGCGAGTGAGTGTGCTGACCGACCTCATCGCGCTGCTCGCCTTCGGCGCGGTGCCACTGCTCGCAGCCTTGGGTAGCCT
>JAAUTF010000259.1 GCA_012031775.1 Candidatus Altimarinota bacterium
GATGTCGGCTCGTCGCATCCTGGGGCTGGAGTAGGTCCCAAGGGTTGGGCTGTTCGCCCATTAAAGCGGCACGCGAGCTGGGTTCAGAACGTCGTGAGACAGTTCGGTCTCTATCCGCTACGCGCGTGTAGAGCGTTGACCGGAGCTGGCCCTAGTACGAGAGGACCGGGCTGGACGGACCGCTGGTGGAGGAGTTGTGGGACGGCCTGCAGGCTCCGTAGCTACGTCCGGGAGCAAGAACCGCTGACAGCATCTAAGTGGGAACTGCACCGGGAGAGGAACGCTCTCACCACATTAGGTGGGTAAGACCCCCGGAAGACGACCGGGCAAAGCCAGGGGTGCTGGAGGCGCCGCGAGGCGTAGAGGCAACCCCATGGGCAGGGTCGAGGGCTTCCCTTCGCACTGGCACATGGTGGGCTATGTGGAGTAACGATAACTATCAGAAGTAATGCAGAAGGTTTTGACGCGGCGTGGAGCAGTGGCAGCTCGTCGGGCTCATAACCCGAAGGTCGTAGGTTCGAATCCTGCCGCCGCTACCATTCCGTGTGTATTGAGCGCGGTGGCCCCACCCCGCCCCATCCCGAACCGGAGGGTGAAACACCGCAGCGCCGATAGTACTGGCGGGTTACCCGTTGGGAGCGTAGGTCTACGCACGGATCAACTCAAACGAACGCCTGCCCCGAAAGTGGGGTGGGCGTTTGTTATTTTCGGGACAGTCTAAGATTAACACGACAAACTTGTTAGGGTTGCTATATAATATCGCTAGCGCGTATTGTGTTTCAAGAGTAGCGTTGGAAGGAGCCAGGAACAATGTCGTATCAGCAGCCTTATCTTTCGTCGTCGACTGATGTCGTACGCCAACAAGGCGTGATGACACGAGTGTATGCTTGGATGACTGCGGGGTTAATGACTACTGGCGCTATCGCCGGGTGGACGGCGAACACGCCAGCCTTGCTCAATGTGATCTACGGCACGCCGTTTGTCCTGTTCGGCCTGTTCATCGCCCAAATTGCACTTGTCGTCTGGTTAAGCGCACGGGTACATAAGATGGCTGTTGCGCAGGCCACCGGACTATTTCTTGCTTATTCAGCGCTAAATGGTTTGACCCTGGCTTCGATATTTATTGTTTACACAAGTGCTTCGATCGCTTCAACCTTCTTTATCACTGCGGGGATGTTCGCCGGTATCAGCTTGTATGGCTACACCACAAAGCAGGATCTCTCGAAGGTTGGCAGCATCGCGATTATGGCGCTGATAGGCATTTTGGTCGCCTCATTGGTAAATTGGTTTTTGCGGAGCGAAGCGCTTTATTGGGTTATTACTTACGCAGGTGTGCTCATCTTTGTGGCTTTGACAGCTTGGGATACGCAGAAGATCAAGCAGATTGCTGCCCAGGCGCAGACTGACGAAGATATTCAACGTGTGGCAATTATTGGCGCGTTGACGTTGTACCTCGACTTCATCAATCTCTTTCTCTTTTTGTTGCGCATCTTCGGACGGCGCAATTAAGCAACTTTGCCTGTAGTAATCCTAAACGGTTTGTGAAGAAGCTTGAGTCGTGGTGCGCAGCATAACTGCACACCACGACCCAGCCCCAAACACCACCTAAACGAAGGGACGCACTATGCTGCGTCCCTTTGTTATTGTTCTACCCCATTTTTGTGCAAAGCTATTATAATACAAGGGAGAATAAAGTAAAAAAGGGGTTAAACCATGAACAAGGCCCGTCGGCTGCCGTTGCTTACGCCTCCGTTCTTGTTCGCCGCCGGTCTCGCCATCGTCGCACTGCTCCTTCTTTTTGGCCTACGGAGTTCCTCAGTCGCCGCTCAAGATCTCGGTTTAGAAATCAGTAAAACACTTTCAGGCAGCAGCACCGTAAAAGTCGGCCAGATCCTCGAGTTCACTATCCGTGTCACGAACACCGGCACATTGTCGATCACTGCGTTGCAGGTTGTCGACGATTTTGAAGCGGATATTGTTGCGCCAGCGGGGGAAGGGGCGTTTGCTAAGCCGGATGATCCGCCGTTGAGCGATACTGAACCGTACGATTACGATGGTGTATCGACAATAACATGGGATCTGTTGGGCGGAGCAGATGAGCTAGGCCCCGGCGAGTCATCGCGATCGTGGTAAGACTGCGGGCTGTGCGCCCTACGAATGATCTAACGATTGTAAACCGTGCTCGGATCGAGGCTGCGGTGCGGAGCGATGGACAGAGCGGCGGTGGCGGTGAGGCCGCTGTACCTGCTAAACCTGAGGGAGCAAAACTCCCATTCACAAAAAGTCTGGGTGTGCCCGGGCCGGTGAAAGCAGGCCTACCAATCACATTTACGCTTGCTGTCACGAACGATGGTTTAATTGACATAACCAGTATTCCTATGCGTGATATTTATAATCCGGCAGCGCTCGACTACTTGAGCGCTGACCCGCCTCCGACATCGGTGGACGAGGCGGCGGGTGTTGTACGCTGGCAAAACCTGGTTGAGAGTGCAGGCCTAGAGGCATTGGAACCTGGTGAGACAATCGTGGTTGAGATTGTCTTTCGCGCATTGCGTGACATTCGTGAGACGACGAATCGTGCTGAAGTTTCGGATGCCAAAGACGAATTCGGCAACAGCATCGCGGCGCAAGAAGCCGAAGTACCGATACAGATTATCGATGATGGACAGCCGACCGCCACTGCGACGGAGGAACCGCAGACAACCACAACGGTGACGGTGGTAGCGACCAGTACGCCGGAGGAGGAGGTGGAGGAAGAGAGGGACGAGGAGAACGAAGAGGAGCGAGCTACCGCAGGCCGACGGCGACAGGCACGGCAATGCCAACTTTTGTTGGCATCAGGCCGAGCGCAACGGTAATGGCGAGTGCGACGGCAACGGTAATGGCGAGCGCGACGGCAACGGCAACGGTAACGACAGCGGCCAGCGCGACAACAACAAGCACTGCTGTTACGCCTGCGAGCGGTATGCCAGCCTCGCTACCGAATACGGGCATCTCCGCACCTGATATTTTGAACTGGTTTCCGCTGCTGGCGCTGATGCTGATAGTTGCAGCATTCTTAGTGCGAAGATAGATGGGGCAGGTAGCACGAGAGGGCGCAGAGGAGCGAAGACGCTTAGCCTCTAGGCCCTCTCGTGCTGTGAGCGGCGCCTTATTGCTGTAGTTCTGCTGCAGGTAAAGTGAAGTAGAAGGTACTGCCTTCGCCAAGATTACTCTCGACCCAGATCTGGCCACCGTGGGTCTCGATAACGAGCTTGCAGAAGGTGAGGCCAAGACCAGTGCCGCTGCTGCGACGGTCGCCGGCCTGACCAAACTTTGCAAAAATCTTCTCCAGATCACGGGCGTGAATACCAACACCGTGATCGCGCACGGCAAAGCGCAGCAGACGCCGCCCGTTGATAGCAAAATGCGCCTGATCTGGCTCACCGACAATCTGTGGAGAAGGTAGCGGCCCCTGACGCAGCGCATCATCAATGTAGATCTCGATCGCACTATCGCGGGGGCTAAACTTCAAGGCATTATCGAGCAAGTTTTGTAAGACACGGACAACGAGATCGCTATCGGCGTAGACGAGTTGGTCATACATGGCATAATGCTGCACAATAGCGACATTCTTGTCGCGCGCGATCGCGGCCAGGCGGGCTGCTGCCCGGCGCACCAGGGCTACTGGTGCAACCGGATTGCAAGTCAGTGGCATCTGGCCGCCTTCAAGGCGACTGATATCGAGCAGCATGTTGACCATGTCGAGCAGTGACTGAGCGCTTGTGTGGGCAATAGTGAGGATCTCGCGCTGTTTTGCGTTGATATCGCCACTAATACCGCGGAAAATCATATCGATCGAGGTAATGACACTAGTAAGCGGGCTGCGTAGGTCGTGGACGATCATACTCGTCAAATCTTGACGCAGGCGCTCATCCCGTTTATCGGCAGTGATATCGCGCAGCACAATGAGAACGGGCACAGCGGAGCTTGGGTTAGCGATCGATGTTGTGTCGCCAATGGCACGCAGTACAGTCCACTCAAGAGCGCAATCATCAATACCGCCAGGGTTCAGTTCACCGCTAAGCAAGCGCTCCCCGCCGCGTGCGAGCGTCGCCAGCGCGCTACGCAAGCGTTGCCATTCGGACGGAAGACCAACGATCGTGCGCTGCCAGTGGTCGAGCAAGCTGCCAATACTTTGTTCGCCATCACTAGTAATGCCAGTAAGTCTGGTAAAGGCTTCATTGGCAACAACCACGCGACCACCCGGTTCAATCAGCAGCATTCCCTCCTGGGTTGACGCCATAATCGATGCTAGCTGATCACGACCTTGACGAGCGGCGTTGTAGAGCTGCATGCTTTCGATCGCCACAGCTGCCTGGCCCGCAAAAAGCGCCAGGCTCTCCTGGTCGGTCGCGGATGGGGGGCCAGCGGGATAGACAACACACACTGCGCCGAGGATCTGCTGGGTAGCGCGGAGCGGGATAGCAACCCAGGTTTCGGGCACTGCAACGACACGATCGTTGTGCTCTATCGTCGGCAAGTGGTGTACAGCAGGGCGTGCCGTCTCGATCGCATGGCGGGCAAGCGCTTGGCATTCAAGCAAAGGAGGTGTCTTGGGGCCACCGATATGGCAGGCCACGAGAAGGTCACTCGGGTGCTGCTTATCGATGAGCAGCACCGTTGCCGCTCCGGCATCGGTAGTCTCAACCATGGCACTTGTGGTTAGCTCTAAGATCTGCTCATTGGAGCGTAGTGTCGTATTGATCGCCTGTCCAAGAGCATTCAGTGCCATCATGCTATTGAGGCTATGCTGCTGTTCGGCGTAGAGGCGTGCGTTTTCGATCGCCACAGCCGCCTGGTTGGCGAAAATCTCGAGCATCTGCACCTGGGCTGGCGACGGCAGCGCGCCGTCTTCCGGTTCATCAACACAGAGGATACCGAGCAGATCGCCACGACTTGTGCGCATCAGCGTAAAGAGGGTATCGCGCGGGTGCCATCCGCCGTTTACTGCGGGCATATCTGGCACGTAGACGTGGGCATCACCGCCCCATAACTCGACATAATCGTTGTAACGACGATCGATCAAATACGTCTGCGCACTACGTCGGAACTCCGGGCGTAGCAAGGCATTGAAGCGGTCGAGCGGGACACGTACCGCACGTAGACTCGTGATATGGGCAGCGGCGGGGCCAGCGGCGACAACCCGTTGGAGGTAGGGTTCAAGGGTGCGTTGATGGTGGACGAGGCCCAATACGGCGCTACGAAAGCCGGCACTCTCGCTCACGGCATGGGCGATCTGGCGCAGCAGGTCGTCGAGCCGCCGCTCCACGCGCAGCACATTGCCGACGCGCAAAATATTATGCAACTGATCGTTGCTGCGGTTCAATTCTTGTGCGCGACGAGCAAGCGCCTGATCGATACGAGCAAAATGCTGTGCGTTCTCAAGCGCGATCATCGCGTGATCGGCGACTGCCTCAAGCAGGCGGCGGTCATCGTCGGTAAAAGGCATATCGTTGCGGCGATTGACGACCTCGATCACACCACGCACGCCATCAAGGCCTTTAAGCGGCACAGCCAGCAGCGATCGAGTGACAAAACCAGTATCGTTATCGGTGGCTTTGTGAAAGCGGCCGTCGGCATGAATATCGTTAACAATTGCCGACTGGCCGCTACTAGCGACGTAACCAGCCACGCCGACACCACTCGGCAACCGCTTGCCGAGCAACTGGCTGCCGGTCGGCCCGCTGGCATACGTAAAAATGAGTTCGCGTGTCTGCTCATCGAGCAACAGCAGCGAACCTTCTTCGACATTAAAAAGCTCTTGAACACGTTCCATTATCAGCTGTGGCACGCGTTCGGGGTCGAGCGAGGCATTGATCGCGCGCCCGATATGGTTGAGCGCATCAAGCCGTTGGAGCTGGTGGGTGACGTGGGAGAAACGCTGCGCATTGGCGATCGCACCACCGATCTCGTGGGCGAAGCGTTCAAGCGCGGCGACGTGCAGTGCATCGTAGCGAACCTGTGGATCGGCTGCCGAGAGCACGAGGGCACCGATCAACGCGTGCTTATCGCGCAGCGGTAGGCCGATCCAGGCAAATACGGGAACACTATCGCTCTGAAAAAGCGGGGCAATATGACGACTTTGCAACTCAGCCGTGTAGTCGTCGACGACGAGCGTTTCGCCGCTAGTGAGCACCACACCAGTCAGCCCGGCGGGCTGTTTCCAAAATAAGCGCCGGGGTTGGTGAACCCCTGCTTCGAGACGGAACGCCACCTCGATCCAGCCATCATCGGGGCTGAGCAAAACGATAATGCAGTTATCAGCTGAAACGACCTCGCTCACCGCCCGATGAATCTGAGGGAGCAACTGGTCAAGATCGAGCGCGAAACGCAAGCCATAGGCTGACGCCAGCAAACGTTGCGATGCTGAAGACTCTGGCTCTTCGAGGCCCGAGAGTTCGTCGTAATTAGGAGCAGGCCAGAGCGATGCGGCCATGAGACCTGATGGATGCCTGTCGTCTTGTGCTGTGACCTCAGGCGTGAAAACGATGTGTCTCTTCGTCAGGGTAATTAACTGGCCGCTACGCCGAAAGTGCCGATATGGCAGCCACTTACCGCTCCCTGTATAGTAGCAGATCGCTACGCGTTTGACAATTTTTAATGTTTCATCTTCCGCTCAGAATTCCGTAAACTTCGGCCAGTTGTGGCGCGATTACACGCCAATCGTATGCGCGGGCAAGAGCGCGTCCGGACGCACTCAGACGCGCTGCGTACGCTCGGTCGTCGAGCAAATGCAGCACTGAGTCGGCAAATTGTTGTGGTGTATCGGCGATAAGTGCTTGCTCACCAGATCGTAGACCCTCCACCCCTTCAGCACCCATGCTCGTACTAACTACCGGAATCTGCATAGCCAGCGCTTCCAGCAGCTTGAGGCGCACGCCGCCGCCGATACGCATCGGCAACACATAGACGGCGGCGGCCTCAAGATAGGGGCGTACGTCGGCCACTTCACCAAGCAGCTCGATGCCCGGCTTGTGGGCAAGCGCACGCACCGCTGGAGCTGCATTACGCCCAATTATACGCAGCTGCGTTGAGGGCTGTTGGCTGCGAATAAGCGGTAGGATTTCAGCGGCAAACCAGCTGAGCGCATCGACATTGGGGCGATAGTCGAGGGTGCCAATAAAAATGAGTGTCGAGCTAGCGGGCAGTGGTACGTTGCGATCGAAGGCGTGCAGATCGACACCGTTGGGGACGATCGGGATCGGCGTGCCGGGAAGCAGGTGCTGAAGCGCGGTGCGGTCTTCGGCAGAGACAGCCAGCACCTGATCGTAGCGATGCAGCATAACGCGCTCGTAGAGGGCAAGCCGCCGCCACTGGACAAGCGAATACATCCCACCGAAAAGCGCGCGCGGACTTTGCGGGCGGCGCAGGTCGCTCAGGGCAGTGCGGCGCTGCAGCACATACTCGGCGTTAAACTCGTCGAGCACGAGCTGTGGGGCGGCGGGCAGTGGGAAAGTGATGCACCAGCAGACCGTATTGCGCCATCTCGATGCTCTCGGCCTGGATAATATCGAAGCACGAGGTAGCCAGCACATGGCGTAGTGCGCCGCTAAAAGCAGCTGAGGCGTTACGATGGGCCATGTCGGGTAAGGGTGAAGTGAGCAATTGCCATGTGCGTCGACGGAGAGAGCGGGGTGACGGGCCGAGCACAGTTACCAGGCCGCAATAGGCGCGTAATGGATCAAGCGCGGCAATAGCTGAAACGGTTGGTGCAAAACTCAGACAGGTTACGTGGTGCTGGGCGGAGAGCTCGCGGATGAGGTGGAAGATGCGCAAGGCGCCACCGCTGCGTGGTGGAGTAGGGGCGGGTAGGGCAGTAAGAAAAG
>JAAUTF010000260.1 GCA_012031775.1 Candidatus Altimarinota bacterium
CTTGCTGCTGCGCCACGGCCCGGGCCGCCCGCGTATTGCCTCATTACTGGCCCCAGTCCATATTGCCGTCGTTCGCCCGACCCAGCTGGTGCGTGGGCTGGGCGCGGCGCTCGCTACCTTACGCGAGCGCTATGGTGACGCGTTATTTCGCGACACCAGCAACCTCACCTTGATCACCGGCCCTTCACGCACTGCCGATATCGAGATGACACTTACCCTCGGCATCCACGGGCCGCGCGAACTGCACGTTGTTCTGGTGAACGGTTGACGTACTCTGATCGAAAGGGGTTCTTATGTCCCGCGTCCGTTGGCTTGTCCTGCCTGTTATGCTCCTCGCGCTCATCTCGGTACTGCCTGCCCAGGCGCAAGGCCCAAGCAATCCGAGTGTTACCGACATCGGCCGTAATGTGTACGAGGTCAATGGTTTTAATGGCGACATCCCTAATCTCCTGCCGAGCGCGGATGTTGAGAAGATGAAGGCCCTGCAGTCGCATCTCGGCATTGGCCTGGTGATGCCGCGCGTTCATCCTGAGGGCAATTATGCTCTGGTCTTCGATATCGAGGCCGGTCTTGCGCTGATCGATACCCGCAACGGCACGCCTGTGCCTTTGCGCCCGGCGGTGCCGACTACGATCTGCTTGGCTCGCTGATCACCTGGCTCTTTTTCGGCACCGGCGATCTGTTCTGCTGGACTGATCCGAATACGCTGGGTGCGTACGGCAATGCGATCAACCAGGCTGGCGATATCGTGGATGTGCTGGTGCTCACCGATTTGCGCAGCGGTGCGGTGAACTTCGTGCAGCTGCCCGGCACGCCGTTCTCGTTTGCGCCCGACTGTGGCACCGCCGCGTTTATTGTTAATACCGCCAATCAGGAGGCCGCTACCGTCAAAGCGCGTGTTACCTGGGCACCGGTGGTCAAGCCGCAGCTTAGCCTCGCCGCTGTGCAGAAGAAGCTGAAGCTTACGCCGAAGTCGCCAGCCACCATTCAGCGCATTCAGCAGCGCTACGCCGCCGATAATGAGTTGTCGGCCTTTGCTGAAGTCGCGCGTCTTTTTACCTACAATCTGCGCAGTGGCGCTGTCACCGATCTCTTTGGCTTTGAAGAGGGCGAGACACTGGCCGCTTTCCCAGCCTGGACGCAGGACGGCACACGTATCGCAATGAGCATCACCAAGCTCTTTGAGCCGCCGCCACCCTCGCGTGCCGATAAGGGCATTTTCGACGGTGCGATCATCTCTGAGCAGATCTATCGCGATGTGACGGGCAATCTGCCGCCTGCCGAAAATCCGCTTTTCGCTGGCAATCGTATTCTGATTGGCGATACGGTTGGCGGTACTACCAAGACGATCGCCGCTCTCAACGGCGATGGTTCCTGGCTCGTCGCCGCCGACTGGAGCAGCGATAACCAGACCATGTTGGTCAAGGCTACTGAACCCGGTCGTCTGCGCGGTCGCACCTATCCTATCTATACGCCGCAGTTCCACGCTGGTGCTTCGTATCGCTTTATCAACTATGAGACCCTGGCCGAGACCGGGCGCCTGAATCGTATCGAGACGAGTAGCATCCTCTCGACCGCGCGTTTTATCTCGCCCGACGAGGTGATTTTTAACTCGAACTACCTCACTAATCGGTCGCCTTACTACTTCAACCGTGTCTCCGGCGAGTTCCGCCAGATTGTGACCCGCCCCGGCTCGGCTGAAAACGCCGTCGTCTTCCGGGGTTCGCGCTCGCTTTTCTTCAGCCATACGTCGTTTACCGAGCCGCTTGAGTATTACCGCGTGGGCTGGGATGGCCAGGGTTTGCAGGCGCTCACCAGCTTGCGCGCCCGCCTGCGCGAGGTCAGCAGTCTACGCCAAGACCCGGTAGAGTTCACGGTTGGCGGCCAGGTGTATCGCGGTGTGCTGATCCAGCCCGCCGACGCCCCCTTCCCGCCGCAGAATCAGCGCATCATCGTCTGGCAAGAGGGCGGGCCAACTGCCTCGCTCGATAATCGCTGGCTCGCGCTCGTCGAGTCGCCCTTTGCGCTGCTGCCGAATTTTGGCTTCGGCATGCTCGTGGTGCCGCTGCAAGGGCGCTTCGGCGTTGGCCCTGCGCAGTTCAACGCGCTCTACGACAGTAACAATTTCGGCCAGATCGATATCGACACTCAGGCCGACATCGCACGGCAGATGATCCAGCGCGGCTGGACAAGCGCCGGGCGCCTTGGTATCGTCGGCTGTTCCTACGGTGGCTACTTCGTGACACAAAGCATTACACGCCACCCCGGGCTCTATAGCGCTGCTAACTCGCAGTGTGCGCTGGTCGATAGCTTTGTCGAGTGGAACCGCGGCTATTCTTCGCTCATGCCTTATGTCCAGGGCCTGCCGCCGTGGAACGCCACCGAGGAATATCGCCGTGACTCGCCGCTCTACCAGGCGAGCCGCAACACCACGCCGCTGCTCACCTTCCACGGCACCGAGGATTTCTTGCCGATCGCGCTCAACGAGAATTTCCATCTTCAGCAAGTCAATAACAACGTCCCCGCCAAAATGCTGAAGTTCATCCGCGCCGGCCACGGTATTAACAATGTCATCCCGTTCACCCAGGAAGAAGCCGAGCAGGCCGACGTGGCTCCGCTGCGCTACGAACTCTACGGCGCGCAAGAGCAGCTGATCTGGTTCCGCACGTATCTGCCGTAAGAAGGAGTCAGGATTCAGAATTCAGGACTGAGTATGCTGCGCCAGCGATGAGAGTTGCGCTGGCGCAGCAAGATACACCGCAGCTGCTCTGCGGGCCTTCTGACTCCTGACTTCTGACTTCGGAAGTCAACATTCTGAATCCTGAATCCTGACTCCTGAATGCTCCCATGAAAAAAGCTTTTATCACCCGCCGCCTGCCCGATGAAGCGCTAGCTATTGTTGCAGCTGCCTGCAATTACGAGATCTGGGATAGCGCCGAGGAGCCGGTGCCGCGCGCGCTGTTACTGGAGAAGCTGCGCGACGCCGACGGCGTGCTCTGCCTGATCAGCGACCGTGTTGACGCCGAAGTGCTCGATCACGCGCCACGGTTACGTATTGTTGCGAATATGGCCGTTGGTTACGATAATATCGATCTGGCGGCGCTGCGTGCGCGTGGCGTGGCCTTGACGAATACGCCCGATGTGTTGACCGATGCTACCGCAGATCTGGCCTGGGCACTATTGCTGGCGGCAGCACGGCGCGTAGTTGAGGGCCAGAAGCTGATCGAAGCCGACAGCTGGCGCTACTGGGCACCGCTTTTTATGGTCGGCCAGGATCTGCAGCGCGCAACGCTAGCGGTTGTTGGGGCCGGGCGCATCGGGGCGGCGGTGCTGCGGCGCGCGCAGGGCTTTAACATGCGGCTTATCTACCATAATCGGCGACCCAACGCCGAGCTCGAAGCCCAGACGGGGGCGAGCTACCGCACATTCGCCGCATTGCTGCAAGAGGCTGATTTTATTGTCGTTACTGTGCCCTTAAGTGCCGAGACACGTGGCATGTTTGGCGCATCCGAATTCGCGTTGATGAAGCCGAACGCTGTCTTTGTTAACGTGGCGCGCGGCCCGATCGTCGATGAGGCCGCGCTCTACGAGGCGCTCAAAGCGGGCCGCCCCTGGGCGGTCGGCCTCGACGTTTTTGCAAACGAACCGATCCGCGCCGACCATCCACTGCTCACATTGCCCAACGTCGTGGCCGTGCCGCACATCGGCAGCGCTACGCTCAACACGCGTATCGCCATGGCCACGCTCGCCGCGCGTAACCTCGCCGCCGCCCTCACCGACCAACCGCTCATCACACCGGTGGTGCCCGGTGCGTAGGGGCGCAGCACACTGCGCCCCATCGTCTCTCTGGCCTCGCTCACGCTGCCTGGCGCTCCACGTCGTGCAGCAGCAGGTCGCGTAGGAAGGCACCGGTGTGCGAACCCTCGACGCGCGCAATCTCCTCGGGTGTGCCTTGCGCCACCACATAACCACCGCCGTCGCCGCCCTCTGGCCCCATGTCGATCACCCAGTCGGCGGTTTTAACTACATCAAGATTGTGCTCGATCACCACCACGGTATTGCCTGCGTCCACCAGCCGGTGCAAGACCCGCAGTAGATGCTGCACATCGGCGAAGTGCAGCCCGGTCGTCGGCTCGTCGAGGATGTAGACGGTGCGCCCCGTGGCCACACGCGCCAGTTCTTTCGCCAGCTTTACGCGCTGTGCCTCGCCGCCCGAGAGCGTGGTAGCCGGCTGGCCAAGTTTGATATAGTCCAGGCCGACATCGTGCAGCGTCTGTAGGATGCGCCGAACGCGCGGCACATTGTCGAAGAATTCCAGCGCCGTCTGCACGTCCATATCGAGCACATCGGCGATCGTCTTGCCCTTGTAGCGCACCTGCAGCGTCTCGCGGTTGTAGCGACGGCCCTTGCACTCGTTGCAGCGTACCCAGACATCGGCCAGGAACTGCATATCGATCTTGATCTCGCCGTTGCCCTCGCAAGCCTCGCAGCGCCCACCTTTCACATTGAAGGAGAAGCGCCCGGCCTCGTAGCCGCGCAGTTTGGCCTCTGGCGTGTCGGCGAAGAGCTGGCGTAAAATGTCGAAGAGCTTGACATAGGTTGCCGGGTTCGATCGCGGCGTGCGCCCGATCGGCTGCTGGTCGATATCGATCACCTTGTCGAGATGCTCCAGGCCGCTTAGCTCACGGTACGGTCCCGGCTTCAGCTGCGCCTTATTCAGCTTATTCGCCAACGCCGGAAACAGCGTCTCGGTGATCAACGACGACTTGCCCGAGCCCGACACACCCGTTACCGTCACAAAAGTGCCAAGCGGAAAACGCACGCTCACATCGTGCAGATTATTGAGTGTCGCCCCTTCGAGCGCCACCCAACCCTCGATATATTGCACTGGCGTGCTCGCCTTCTCGCCCTTACTACGTTTGGCCTTACTGCGCACTGGAATGATACGTGGCGCTGGCCCGGGGCCATCCGGATTGACGGCCAACGGTCGACGGCGCTGTGGCGGCACATCGATCGCCAGCCGCCCGCTCAGATATGCGCCGGTGAGCGACTCCTTGCTCTGTTCGATTACGCCTGGTGGGCCAGCCGCAACGACCTCGCCGCCCTTCACACCCGCGCCAGGGCCGAAGTCGACGATCCAATCGGCGGCCTGCATTGTCTCCAGATCGTGCTCGACAACGATCAAGGTGTTGCCCAGGTCGCGCAGGCGCAGCAGCGAGTTCAGCAGCTTACGGTTGTCGCGCTGATGCAGCCCGATACTTGGCTCGTCGAGAATATACATCACACCTACCAGGCCGCTGCCGATCTGTGAGGCCAGCCGGATGCGTTGCGCCTCGCCACCCGAGAGCGTCGGTGCCGGGCGCTCCAGCGTCAGATAATGCAGGCCCACATTGCGCAGAAAGCTCAAGCGCTCACGGATCTCCTTCAAAATTTCGCCCGCGATCTCTAGCTGCCGCTCGTCAAGAACCAGCGGATCGCTGCTTGTTGCGCTGCTAGCTGTCTCCAGGCCCGTGGCGGTTGTCGTCGACTGTGCGCCTTCTGAGTCCTGAATCCTGAATCCTGAATCCTCCCCGGTGATCGCCAACATCCAATCGTGGGCGCTGTTAATATTCATCTGGCCTATATCGCGAATACTGCGGTCGGCCACACGTACAGCCAGGCTCTCGGGTCGCAAACGCGCTCCGGCACAGGCCGGGCAGGGCTGCTCGCTCATATACTCGGTGTAGAACTCTCGCTGCGAGTCGCTTGATGTCTGCATAAAGCGGCGACGGATCTCGCTCGCCACGCCCTCCCAGGGTCGCAAAAATTCGCCGCGCCCGCCGTTCTCGTTCTGCCATGTGAACTTGATGCGCTCGCGCCCGCTGCCGAAAATCACGATGTCGCGATGCTGTTGCGTCAGCTCTTCCCAGGGCGTGTCCATGCTGAAGCCGTAGTGCATCGAAATCGATGTTAGCGCCTTATAGCCCCACGAGTCTTTCTTTTTGCGCATCTCGCCCCAGTACACCACCGCACCATCGTGGATGCTCAGCGCGGGGTTCGGCACTAACAGCGTTGCGTCGACCTCAAGCCGCGTGCCAAGGCCAGCGCACTGTGAGCAGGCACCTTGCGGCGAGTTGAACGAAAACATCTGCGGCGACAGCTCAGGGAAGGAGATACCGCAGTTGGTGCAGGTATTTGCCTCGCTCATCAGCCACTCTTCGGGAGAACTAAGCATCGTAGAACCAAGAACTGTTCGGTCGTTCTTTCCCTCAGTTGGGTTCTCAGCTTGTGGTTCTTGGTTCTCGGTTCTTGGTTCTCGGTTCTGCACACTCACAATCACACTGCCCTCGCCCACTCGCAGGGCCTGCTCCATGCTGTCGGTGAGCCGTGTCACGAAGGCGTCCCACTCGCTGCCGGCATTGTTCTGCGCAAAGCCGCTGCCACCCTCGCTCTTGCGCTCGCGCGTCTCGGCTGCAGGCATCGCTAAACGGTCGACGACAACCTCAATGCTGTGCTTGACCTTTTTGTTCAGCTTGATCTCGTCGCTCAGATCGCGGATCTCGCCGTCCACACGCACGCGCACAAAGCCCTCGGCCTTCGCCTCGGCGAAAATATCTTTGTACTCGCCTTTGCGCTGCGAGACGAGCGGGGCCAGAATCATAAAGCGCGTGCCGGCGGGCAGGCTTAACACGCGGTCGACCATTTGTTGCGCGCTCTGCGAGCTTACCGCTCGCCCGCACTGGTGGCAGTGCTGCACGCCAACACGCGCATACAGGAGCCGCAGATAATCGTAAATCTCGGTCACCGTGCCCACAGTGGAACGTGGGTTCTTGCTCGCGCTTTTCTGCTCGATCGCGATCGCCGGCGACAGCCCTTCAATCAGATCAACCTTCGGCTTTTCCATCTGGCCCAGGAACTGGCGCGCATATGACGACAGGCTCTCGACATAGCGGCGCTGGCCCTCAGCGTAGAGCGTGTCGAAGGCCAGCGAACTCTTCCCCGACCCAGAGACACCGGTGAGCACAATCATACGGTCGCGCGGCAGTTCAACATCCACGCCTTTAAGGTTATGCTCGCGCGCCCCTTTAATGATGATCCGATCTTTCGACATCGGCGCAGCTCCTGATAAAGCAACCCTGACAGTTTTACGCACGCGGCGGTGTGTGAAGTTACAGCTACGCCACAACTTCACACACCATTAACACTTCATGATAGGATTGCGTAGTTCTACAGCTAGAACAAAAAAGCCGCCAATTGGTGCATACACCACGCTGGCGGCATCGTCGTTGAAACAGTCGTGCTAGTAGTATACCACTAAAAGGTCAGATCTTGAGCGAGCGCACCATTAACCCGATAGTGAAGATGCCAAAGCCGATCAGAAACAGGGTTAGCGCAACCGGGCTCTCGCCACCAGTTGCGGGAAGCTCCTCTGGTACGGGCACTGCTGTCGGCGGCGGTGCTGCTGTCGCCACCGCAGGCACAGTTGCAAGTGGAGTAGCCGTCGTAGCGGGCGTCGTCGGCGCTGCGGTGGCTGTGGCCTGCGCCAGTGGGCTGAAGAAGGCCAGATGCTGCACAACCGTCTCGCCCGAGGCGATGGTCACCTCGATCGGGCCTTGCGCCGCTTCGCCCTGGCCTTCGCCGAGCACAAGCGCGACTGTATAGTTACCTGGCACCACCCCATTACGATCGTAGTTGCCATTGCCATCGCTCACCACGAAAGTGTCGCCGATCTGCACCCGTATGCCTGGGGCCGGTGCGCCGCTGCGCCGATCGATGATTGTGCCGGTGATGCGCCCCGGCAGCACCGCAGCGGGCCGATCGTCTTCCGCCTCCTCTTCCTCTTCAACCGGCACGGTCACCGGTCGGCGTGCTGGGTGGGCGTGCTG
>JAAUTF010000261.1 GCA_012031775.1 Candidatus Altimarinota bacterium
GTCGAGCGCGGCGGCGCGCACCAGCGAGCGCGACATCGCCATAAACATCGCGGCAGGCACACCCTTATCGCTCACATCGGCGATAACGATGCCGAGCGCAGAGCTGGGCTTTGCCTCCGGTGGGACGGAGATCTCGTCGAGCGCGAGCAGCGATGATGTGTCGCCAAGCGTGCGCGCCAATAGCAGATCGTCGCGGGTGCGGTTGCGGTGCGGCGGCAGCGGCCAGAAATCAAAAAAGTCGCCGCCGACGAGCCGTGCCGAGCGCCAGGTAGCCTCGATCTGCCAGCCGTCGATCTGCGGTGTGCGCGCGGGCAGCAGCGCGGTCTGGATCTCACGTGCAACGTGCAGTTCCTGCTCGAGCCGCGCTGCCTCGTCAGCCTCTTCGGCTAGCAGCGCACTTTCTAAGGCACCGGAAAGCTGAGCAGCGGCACCGGTGCAGAGCGAAACCTGATGCATATTCAGCCGCATAAAGGGCTCGTCGTAGTCGAGCAACAGCACGCCAAGCAGATTACTGCGCGCCAGAATCGGCAGCGCGATAAGTGTCCCGCTGCGGCAGATGTCGATCAGCGGTGCGAACTCACCAGCGTGCAACTGAGCGTCGTGCAGGCTGATAATGCGGTCGAGCGGATCGCGCTCGATATATTGCTCCATACGATGCAGCAACGGGATGTCGTCGGTGCAGAGATCGGCCTCGGCCAGCGTATCGCGCTGCTCGGAGGTGAGGCCGTACGCAGCGGCGACCTCGTAGCAGCCCACGCTGCGATGGGCGAGCAGGCAGAGACAGCGTGGGCTACCCAAGAACAGCGGCGGCAAGCGCACGGCGGTGGCCAGCAGATCGGGCAGCGTGGTAGCGCGCCCTACGTTCTCGGCCACCTGCAAAAGCGCATTCAGTGTCCAGGCCTCGGCCTGCTGCGCCATATAAGAGTTTGCGCTATCGATCGCGATCGCGATCTGATCGGCGAGCGTGCGCATCACAAAGAGATCGGCGGCATCAAAATCGTTCTCTTCGTCGCTCTGCACATCGAGCACACCGATCACGGTATCGCCGACGCGCAGTGGAACAGCAAGCTCGGAGCGTGTACTGCGGCTGTCGCGGATATAACGTGCATCGGTGCGCACATCACCAACCAGCAGCGCCTCGCCGCTACGGGCAGCATAGCCGACCACGCCGGTGCCCATGCTGATCGGCGGCATGGACTGGATCATCGTTCGATAATCATCCCCGGCGCTACTAGCCCGGAAGACGATCGTGTCGCTGCCGGGCTCGATGGTGAAGATATGCACCGGGTGGTACTGAAAGCGCTCGCGGATGAGCCGCACGACCGAAGGCAACAGCTCTTCGAGGTTTAAAATCGCGGTGATGCGCTCGCTCACCTCGTGGATAGCCTGCAGCTGCACCGCGCGCGTGCGTGTCTCGTGGAACATACGCGCGCGCGCGATGGCGACAGCCGCCTGATCGGCGATCAACGAGAGCAGCCGCAGGTCGTTGGCATCGAAGCGCGCGCCTTATAGCTTTGCACCGAGATACTGCCGATGACCGTATCGCCAGCGATCAGCGGCACGTAGATGCCGGAGCGCGGCGGGTTCTCGCTCTGGTAGCGCGGGCGCGCCGGCAGCCGATCCATCTCCACGGAGAAATCTTCCACCAGCAGCGCGCGCCCCGTACGGCGCAGCCAGCCCATAATGCCGGCATCACCCTCGTCGAGGTCTACGGTGAGCCGTGGCATACGCACCCGATCCTGGATGCGTACCATCAAAGTGTAGCGGCTGTCGTCGAACAGCCCGAGATGAAAAGTCGCCGTGTCGAGGATCTTGCTTGCCTCGCGGTAGATCAACTCGCAGAGGGCATCGACCTGAAGCTCACTGCGAATGATAGCGCGACTAACCTCGTTCAGCAGCGCGAGCTCGCGCACCGAGCGGCGCTGGCTTTGCAGGTTGACGGTCGCACGGCGCACGGCGGCGGCGCTACCGATCAGACTCATGCCGGTGAGCAGAAAGAAGCCCATACCTAGCTGACTATAGACCGCGCTGCCGAGCAAGGCCAGCGGCAGCGGCGCGAGCTCAAGACCAAACACCAGGCCCACGTGGAGCGCCACCAGGTCTGCAAGCCAGAGTAGCCACCCTGGATCAGTTCGCGTCCGGCGCGCCCGAGCTGCAAAGTGAGCGTGTAGGTGCCGATCATCCACAGCAAAAGCGGCAGTGGGTGCTGCTGGGCCACCGTGTCGAGGCTACTGGCCGTGCTGATGCTGGCCAGCCAGGCGCCCAGCAGAATGCCGAGCGCTCGCGAGCCGCTGCGCAAAATGGGGCGGGCGACATACTGATAGAAGTTGCGTGGGCGTTGGTGAATGAACTGCAACGCGACACCAGCCACCACACTCTCGATCGCGGTGATCAAGGCTCCGTTGGCCGGGCCGAGCGCGAGCGCAGCAGAGAGCAAGACAACGCCGACAAGGCTGTAAAAACCGGTCGGTGGGACACGGAAGCTAAGCAGGTCGACGGCGAGCGCGAGCGCGGCGAAGAGCAGGGCGGGGAGAAAATCCACCGGCGGGCGCGGCGTGAGCAGCACCAGCAGCCAACCGATGCCGCCGAACACCAGACAATAGAGGATGAGCAGACGCTCGCGGTTCACGCACGCCCCTGACCAAACGCGCTCCGGGCCTCGTCGGCGGTGGCGTGAATAGCGAACACCTGGGTAAAGCCCGTCAGCGTGAAGACTTCGTGGACTTGTGGCTGCATCGCCGCCAGGCGCAACTCTCCGCCGAGCATCATCAACTCCTTGCGGATGAGCAGCAGTGTGCGCAGGCCACTGCTGCTCAGGAAGGCGACATCGCTCAAATCGAGCAAGACGTAACGCGCGCCGGTACTGATCTGCTCGTGGACAAGCCGATTGAGCTGTGGTGCGGTGACAGCATCCACGCGGCCCTCTACGGGGATGAGCACAATATCGTTGCGCTGGCCCGAGTCGATGTACTTCGTCATCGTGAGCACATTGCCCTGTTGAGGATGAAAATCGAAACGCACTTCGTCCATCAGCCGGGTGATAAGATAGATGCCCAGGCCACCAACCTGGCGCTCTTCGAGCGGAGACTGTAGATCGGGCGTCGGCACATTCTCCGGATCGAAGGAACGACCGTGATCGCGGATGGTGACGATGAACTGATTGCCCTCACAGCGCCAGCCGAGCGTCATGTCGCCTGGTGCATCGCTATCGTACGCATGCTGAATGATGTTCGTTGCAGCCTCATCGACCGCAAGTTGAACCTGCCAGGTGGCGCGCTCATCGAGGCCACAGCTCTCGGCGGCCTCGGTGATAAACGCGCTAATTTTGGCCAGAGCTTCGAGATCAGCGGTGAGGGTAATGCTTTCCATAATGCGTAGTCGCGCCGGTCTAGAAGGAGCCGACGGCCTCAACCGTGTCGCCGTAGAGCTCGAAGAGGTTGGTGAAACCGGTAAGGTCGAAGACCTCTTTGATCTTCGGCGGCAAGTTGGCAATACGGATATCGCCGCCCTCAAGGTCGGTGATCTTCCATTCACGGGCACGTTTGCGCGCTTCGATCAGCACGCGCAACCCGGGGCTGCTGATATACTCCAGGCGAACTAGATCCAACACGATGCGGTAACGCCCCTCGGCGAACAGGCTCTCGATCTGCTGTTTGACGCCAGCTGCGGTTGCAGCATCGATACGCCCGCTGATGGTGACAACGTCTACGCGGTTTAAGCGGCGGTGGCTGATCTCCATGGAACCTCCTAACAAAGAGGTTTTGTGCGAGGGACGACTGCTAGCGCCGCCAGCAGTCGTCCCTCGCACAACTCTTTCCTAGCCCTCGTCCGAGGCCAAAGCTTTGCAAAATATTATAACATCAGTCCGCTGCTTCAAGCGCGCCCATAGACGGGGATATGCGCGCCGCTGATGATCCGTGCGTCGGAGCCGACGAGGAAGTACACCACGCGGGCGATAGCCTCCGGCTTGACCCAACGGCTGTAATCGGCATGGGGCATGCTGGCACGATTGACGGGGGTATCAATCACGCTGGGCAAGATCGTGTTTACGGCGATAGCCTCGTCGCGCAGCTCCTCGGCAAGCGCTTCGGTTAGCTGTAAAACGGCGCGTTTTGCTACAGCGTAGGCGGCAAGTTTTGCCCCGTGCTGAGTAGCAGTGCGCGTGCCAACGTTGACGATCGCACCGCCGCGCCCCAGCATCAAGGGGATAGCCGCCTGGCACGAGAGCACGGTTGTCTTCAAATTGATGTCGAGCTGCTGCTGCCAGAGCTGCCAGTCGCTTTGATGCACTGGCTGACCGCCGCCGAAGCCGCCGGCAATGTTCACCAGGATGTCCAGTCGCCCGTGCTGTTGTGCGACTGCGTTGTAGTAAGCGGCGACCGCCGCTTCGTCGGTGAGATCGACGACCGCACCACTAAGCGCTGCGTCGGGCGCGAGCTGTAAGCGTTCGTGTAACACAGCGATCTCGCCGTCGCGTATGTGCGGAACCGCGACGGCAACACATCGGCGAGCAAAACGGCGACAACGGATGCGCCAAGCGCACCCGTGCCGCCGGTAACAATAGCAACCTGGCCCGAAAGACTCATATGTGCAAACAGTCCCTGGGCTGTGCATTACACACAGCCGTAGAGCCGGTACATTATTGGAGGAGCAAGTCGAAGTTCGGCTGGCCGTTATCGCCGCTGAGCCGTCGCACGAAGCGCTGGATAGCGCGCACCGTGCCTTCGCCGAGCCAGAACGTAAGAACGGCACCAAGGATCAGGCCGACCGCGCTGCCGACCGCAGCGCCAGTAGCCATCAGCGCGATACGCTTGCGCCGGGAAATGCTTTTGCGTCGTGGTGAGCTTTTTGTCATAGCTACCTCACTGGATGACCACCACGGGTGGGGTTTTGCTCCATAGCCGATCCAGGCGATAGAAGTCGCGTTGGACGCTATTGAACACATGGATGACCACATCGTCGTAGTCGATCAATATCCAGCCGCTCTCGGCTGTGCCCTCGATTTTCGGATTCAGGCCGTACTCTTTACCAACTTCTTCGTCGATATAGTCGATGATCGCGCGTAACTGGCGGTCGTTCTCCGCCGAGCAGATCACGAAATAATCGGCGATCGTGCTCTGCGTACGAATATCCAGCAACACGATCTCGTGGGCCTGTTTGTCACCGGCCAAATCGACGATCCGGCGTGCCAGTGTTGTTGTTTCGATCATCAAACTCCCGCTATCCCCGTTAGTTATTGTTCCATCGTACCGATGATCCTACCATATATGACGCACGATGTAAATCTAGGGTTGCATCTGCCGTTAGGCCGAGAAGTCAGGAGTCAGAAGCGCTCGCGTCTCACACGCGAGCACTTCTGACTCCTGACTCCTGTTGAAGATCATACTAGTGAAACACAGACCAAGAGCAAGCCACACCGCGCATAACGACGGGGCGGCCCACAACGATGGCCGGGCCTGCAGTGGTAGGATAGACATACGTATCCCAAGCATTAAGGTTGAAGCACCATCGTAGACGGTATGCTGCCCGCTTGCAGCTCCTTGCAAGTTCAGCTCTAAAGGTGCGCGCCGTGTAAGCCAGCACAGCAGCGAATTCCAGTACGCAAGGCCTTTCTGAAAATCGGCATCATAGAACATTGTCCAGTAGTTTTTGCTGTCAGTGCGCCAACTCTCATTATCGAGATCTGCCCCTAATTCCGCCCCAATCGAGGAGGGCGGCAAGACCACATGCCCTGCACCACTGCGAGCAACCAGACCTGGTGCTGCGCCTGATCCTCACGGCGGTCGCTGTGTGTGTTCAGTGCTTATCGATCTCCTTGCGATGCGCTGACAAGTGGCAGCTGAAGTTTGTAGGGCAACAGACGCTCCAGCACGGTAAAGCGACGCTCCTCGACAACGAAGAGAGCATGTCCGTAAACGGCAAGTTGCTCCACGTAGTAGTCAACCATAAATGGTGGATACTGTGGGTAGTCTTGCAGCTGATCGGGATTGCGAATGTCGATCACATGTAAGCGGGCAAAGGGGCCATCCGCGCTATAGATACTGCTATATCATGTTGTACCAATCAATGCTCTGCCCCTCATGATTTCATTGGGAAATCCCTGGTCTTTTCGTTCTGTTTTTGTGGTATGGGCTTTCACTATAGTGGCCCTAAATAGATTGGGGAGAAGTTGATTGTGTGTACGCGGCGCAGCCGCGTACACACGATTGCCTTGCTACAGCCTATTTAGGATTACTCTATGCGCCGATCTGAGTGGCTATCTGGTTTATTATTTCACGCTGCGCAGCAGCGCTGCGAGCAAAATCAAGCTCGTTCGTATTGATCGACACGACTGGGCACTCTGTAAAACGGCTCAGCCACTCAGTGTAGCGCTGGTCGAGCCCTTGTAGATAGCTGGCGGGAATCTCTTGCTCGTAGCCGCGCGCGCGCCCACCGATGCGTCGCTGCAAATTTGGCACGCTCGCCTGCAGGTAGATGAGCAGCGTTGGTGGCCGCAGACGACGAACCAGGGTCACAAAGAGTTTCTGGTAGGTCTGAAAATCGCGCTGGCTCAAGATTCCCTGCTCGTAGAGGCTTTTGACAAATACTTCGTAATCTTCGTAGATGCTCCGATCCTGACACACCGAGTGTGGCGATGCGGCGATGGCCTGGTGCTGCTCGTGGCGTTGCGCCAGAAACCATACTTGCGAGTGAAACCCCCAGCGCGCGCGATCGGCATAGTAGTCGCTCAAATAGGGGTGCTCTTCCGCTATTTCGAAGTACGGCTCCCAGCCAAACTGCTCGGCTAATAGCTGCACCAGCGTGCTTTTGCCCACCCCGATGTTTCCCGCTACTGTCACATAATGTCGCTCTCGTCTGTTCGCGCTCTGCACGCTGTGTACTCCCGCAGATCAGTGCTACATGACGGTGCGGTTGCGTCGCACCGTCACGCATCCGCATTTACAGATCAACCTCGCAAATGCCAGAAGTGCAGGCGAGCTCCTGCGCTGCCGTCGTCAGATCTTCTTCTTCGTAACGGTAGACCTTCGAGAAATCGATCTCTGGGAAAACGGCGGCCAGACGCTCGTATTCCTCTTGCGAGATCTCGACATAGGGCATGTTATCGTACTTGGCGTCGAAGGCCGGCAGGAAAGACAGGCCACCGATCTGATCGCGATGCTCCCAAACCCACTTCATCAAGTCGATCATCTCATCTGGGCGATAGGTGATCGTGCAAGACGGATTATGCTCAGTCCAGTAGAGCTTATTCTGGAGCCAGAACTCGCACTGCCCGATTGCCGAGCGATCTTTGCGGGTAATTGCGCCATCGGGCGACTTAACCGGGAAGTGGATGACCCAGGTGGTAGCGTTGTCAACGTTCTGACCGTTTTCGGGGCTCATCGGCACACCGGCATCGCGCAGCACTTTGTAGATTGGCGAGTGCGCCGCGACGCGAACATTACGGATGTAATAGGGCGACCAGCGCGCGTGCAGGCCCGAGGAACAGTTCAGCAACTGCGAAGAATTACCGCTGGGTTTGACACAGGTGATCGACGCCGATTGGTTTGTCCCCAGCGCCTGCGCTGTCTGGCGATTAGTCTCGATCGCGATATGGCGCAGACGCTCTTTCACACCGGCATCCTGAGCGATGGAGCTATCCATTTGCCCGGTGATGTCCACGCCCAGCAGGGCGAAGGCCTCCGGCGAATCCGCTGAGACGCCGACAAACGTATCCTGCAGCCGCTTGTACGAAGGCCGCGAAGGTCAGGGTCAGATTGGTGCTTGGATACCAGCCGATGTTGAAATCGATTTGATCCGCGGTGAGCTGGGT
>JAAUTF010000262.1 GCA_012031775.1 Candidatus Altimarinota bacterium
TCTCCCTATGCTTACTACTGGTGTATGGTTACGTTTGCTTGCAAAACCGTAACCATACATAAAAACACTATGAAATTCCCTTTGAGCTGGCTCAAAGAATTTGTCGACATCACCGTGCCGGTGGCACAGCTGGAACGACGGCTCACGCTCAGCGGCATGGAGGTCGTTGATGTTCACTATATCGGCGTGGAAGGCGGCGAGCTGCCCTGGGACGCTGATACGATCGTCATCGGCAATATTCTGGAGGTGACGCAGCACCCGAATGCCGATCGGTTGGTACTCGCCGAGGTGGATTACGGGGCCGCAGAGCCGCACACAGTCGTCACGGGCGCACCGAATCTCTTCCCCTACAAGGGCCAGGGCGCCTGCCACACCCGTTGAAGGCAGTGTATGCAAAAGAGGGCGCACGGCTCTACGACGGCCATGCCGAGGGCAAGGTGATTACGACGCTGAAGGGCCGCCCGGTGCGTGGCGTGATGAGCGACGCTATGCTTTGCTCGGAGAAGGAGCTAGGCATCAGCGAGGAGCACGACGGTATTATTTTCCTCGAAGACGACGCGCCCATCGGCACGCCGCTGCGCGACTACCTGGGCGACGTGGTGCTGGAGATCGATTTCACCCCAAATTATGCACGCTGCCTCTCGATCGTCGGGCTGGCGCGCGAGATCGCCGCGCTCACCGGCGCAGCGCTGCGGCTGCCGGAGCCGCAAGTTGTGGCAGAAGGCTCGGCAATCGCCGGTCGCGCACAGGTCACGATCGCCGAACCCGAGTACTGCCCACGTTTACCCTGGGGCTGATCGAAGGCGTGCGCGTTGGGCCTTCGCCGCAGTGGATGCAGCGTCGCCTGGCCCTTGCGGGCATGCGCCCCATCAACAATATCGTCGATATTTCTAATTATGTCATGCTAGAGTGGGGCCAGCCGACACACACCTTCGATGCCGACTGCGTGCAGGATCAGCATCTTATTGTGCGTTTTGCTAGCGTTGGTGAACAGTTGACCACGCTGGACAGCAAAGAACGCGAGCTGTTCATCAGCGATGCGCGCATCGATGTAGAAGGTGAAACTATTGGTGGTGCAAAGCGACCGGTGCTGTGCGTCTGCGACCAAAGCGGGCCGCTGGCATTGGCCGGGGTGATGGGCGGTGAGGAAAGCGAAGTGCGCGCAAGCACAACCCGCGTGCTGCTTGAGGCTGCGGTCTGGGAACCGGTGCAGATCCGGCGTGTGGCGCGCGCGCTCAAGCTACCGAGCGAGGCCTCGCGGCGTTTCGAGCGCGGCGTCGACTACGAACTGCCGCTGCGCGCCCAACGCCGTGCCTTACAGTTGCTCCGGGAAGTAGCCGGTGGCAAGGTGGCGGATGGGCTGATCGATGTGTACCCACGCCCCTGGCAGACGGTCGAACTCGACCTGACGCCGCACGAGATCGAACGTATCGTTGGCGTGCGCCTTAGCGCGCCGGAGATAGCTGAACTGCTCACATCACTTGGCTTTGGTTGCGAACTACGCGGCGGCAGCGGCCTCGGCGACTTCGCCACGACCGATAGCAGCTATGTTCATGTTACAGTGCCTTCCTTCCGCCAGGATGTCACCATTCTCGCCGATCTCTGCGAGGAGGTGGCGCGCGTCTACGGCTATGAGCGCATCCCCGATACACGGCTGGCCGATGAACTGCCGCGTTCTGATGAACATTCCGACCTCGTGATCGACAAACGCGTGCGTGCGCTGCTCGTCGCTACCGGGGCAAGCGAGGTCATCACGCATTCAATGGTCGATATGGCGATGGTGAGCCTGGTGGAGCCGACGGCGGCGAAGAGCGAGCTTTATGCGCGCATCGCGAACCCAAGCACGCCAGAGCGCGTCTACATGCGGCGCAGCCTGCTGCCGTCGCTGCTCACAACGCTAGAACTGAACTTGCGCGAGCGCGAGCGCGCGGCGATCTTCGAGGTCGGGCGAATCTACCTGCCCGGCGAGCGTTTTATCGCCTGGCAGCGCGGCGAAGCGATAGAAAGCTGGAGTTCTGCTGACGTGCTGCCCCAGGAACTGCGCCGTGTAGCTATTGCCATGGTCGGCCCGCGCGAGGCGGAGAAGTGGCAGGGTGGCGATCGGAATGCGCTCGACTTCTACGATATGAAGGGCATCATCGAGCAATTGCTAGAGCGATTGGGGCTGAGCGAGCGTGCCTCCTTCGTGCCACTGACCGACGACGAGCGCTTTCATCCAGGCCGCGCCGCTGCACTGCTGATCGCGCGCGCGGCTCCCGCCGACGCCGATGGTCGGCCTGAGCAAAACGGCAGCGGGCCGAAGAAGGGCAAATTGCAGACTATCAGCGAGCGCGTTGGTGTGTTCGGCGAGCTACATCCGCTGGTGCGCGAGCGGCTAGGCTTGAACGTGGGGCGCGCCGTGGCCGCCGAGCTTGATCTTGAACTATTGATCGCTGCCGCTCAACCAGCGCACTACAACACGATCTCGCGCTTCCCGGCGACGATTCAAGATCTGGCGATCGTGGCGGCCAACGAGGTACCCGCCGCACAAATCGAGGCGCTCATCCGCAAGGGTGCTGGCGAACTGCTGGAATCGCTCACGCTCTTCGATATTTATAGCGGGCCGCAGGTGGGCGAGGGCAAACGCAGTCTGGCCTATCACCTCAGCTTTCGCGCCGCCGACCGTACGCTCAGCGACGACACGCTCGCCAAAGTGCGCGTTAAAATCGTCAAGCTGCTGGAGCGCGAGGCGGGAGCGAGTATTCGGGTTTAGCATTCAGGGGTCAGGAGTCAGAATTCAGGAGTCAGGATTCAGAAGGAGCCGCGCCCGGCCTCCTGAATCCTGACTTCTGCTATTTGGGCTCAAGTCGGTCTTTCGCTTGCTCAGGAAACTTCTTCAGTAACCAGGAAAGCACTTCTAGTTGCTCCTGAGCAGGAGCGCGCCTAATTTGGATGAGGAGTTTCTGCGCTGTCGGTCTATCGAGCGTTAAATTCGAGGCACCTTCATTACAAACCGAGCAGATAGCACGCAAATTGGATGGCTCATCAGAGCCGCCCATTGATTTGTCGATAATGTGGCCAATATGAAGCCGAGCTTTTCTGCTTGGATCGTACAGATGCTGTTCTCCAGCGACAGCACCACACATTTGGCACGTAAAACCATTACGATCAAGAACATAAGCACGCGTCTCTTTTGAAATACCTCTTTCAAAAGCTGGCAGCGGTGTTGGATCTTCAAGCAAATATTGCCCTGGTTTCAAATCGCTGTGATCGTTATGCGTAAGAATCTGATAACCTTCCTCTGTGCGGAGTTCGCGCACACGTCTTGCCCATTCGCTTTTGTTTTCAGCTACCTCACGTAATTCCTCTGATGACATAACTTTTCCGACATTCTCCAGAATATATTCACGGAGTTTAGCCCGTGAGCCTTTGCCTTTCCTGGATGTATTGCTCACGCTGCTGCCTCTCTTATTGCAAAGACGCGACGGGAAGCACGAATAGTATGCTGTAGTTGTCGGGCTACTGCCGCAGCGACGGGCGGTGGAAAGGCGTTGCCAATCTGGCGGTACGCAGCAGTTTTTCGACCCGAAAATTGCCACGAGTCAGGAAAGCCTTGAATACGAGCAACCATGCGCGTGGTGAGGCGCGGCATACCTTCAAAATCAAAAGCCGGTGCTTTGTCAGCTATCCCGTGTCCATCAACGCTAAGTTGGGCCCAAGCTTTTTTTGCTCGTGTCGGGCCTAAGTCGGGGCCGCCGTGTTTTTTCGACCCGCCTACGATTGTAGGTGCAATCGCTGAAGCTCGTTGCACCCATTGCTCCGTTAAACGCCAGCCATTAACACCCATCAAATCCGAAAGCAGAATGCCCACAGGCACCGGCACCTCAGTACTCGGCCTCGGCCAGCTGAAGTGCTCGCTATAGGGATGTTGGACAGCCACAATCACCACCCTAGGCCTTAACTGAGAAACACCGTAATCTGATGCTTGTAACAATTTAATATCTGATACGTAACCAAGGGCCTTCAATTGAGTTTTTAGCGCATCCCTGTATGCGGCGAACCCAACATCAAGAAAGCCACGAACGTTTTCCAACATCACCGCGATTGGCCGCGCTTCGTCGACAAGTCGAATTGCTTCTGGAAACAAATCACGTTCATCATCAGCACCCAATTGTTTTCCAGCAATCGAGAAAGGCGGACACGGCACACCGCCAGCCAATAGTTCTATCCCGCGATACGGTGCTGCACTGAACAGTTTTACATCTGTTTCTTGCACATTCCAGGTAGGACGGTTGAGCCTGAGCGTATTACAGGCTTGGACATCAATTTCAACTAATACCGATGCCTCAAACCCCGCTTGTTCTAAACCCAATGCTTGTCCGCCCGCCCTGCACAGATTTCAACGCAGTTCACGTTTTTGCCTTCCCACAAGCCGTCTTCTAGACGCCTCTTCACTCTATAGCAGTTCTAAACAGCTTATTGAGAAGTTGGTGGTGCGAGCACGCGCTCTGCTGCGTGCTCGCACCACCAAACTTACTACAATCTATTTAGGTTTACTACATAATAACACAGAAACCGTGTAAGACAACAGGGTTTAGTACGTTCGTTTCACACATCGACCCTTGAATTTTGGCGAATACCTATTGCCCACCGCGCCCGGCCTTCTGACTCCTGAGTCCTGAATCCTGAATTCTCAGGGCCGATACGTTATCGTCTGCTGGTCGCTGACGGTAACACCTTCGGGCGTAGTGACGGTGAGGCGCAGCGTGTAGTCGCCGGGGGCGAGGCCTGCAACACTCCAGATCGCCAGCAAGCCCTCGGGGATGGCGGCGTAGCTCTGTGCGATCGTCTGGGAACCGGCGGGGCCATCGGCGATGAGGGTGAAGGGGCCGCGCGCTGAGCCGCTGACATAGACCTGCGTTCCGGTGACGATGCCGGAGCTGCCGAGCGGTACCAAGCGCGCGAAGGCCTGATCGGGGGCCGGTGCCGCTGGCGGTGGGCAGTACTCTGTCGGCGGTTGAGGCGCGTTACGCGCCGCCCACTCGTTAAACTGCGGCGGGTACACCGGAAAACTCACCTCGCGCACTTGGTCGGCGGGCGTGTAGGAGGCGGCTAAGCAGCTGCCGTCGCCGGCGACGCGCACCGTGCGATAGGTGACATCGGCGACTTTGGGCTCGCTGCCCGCGATGAAAAACTCGCGTATCGGGCGCGGGCAAGCCGTCCCGGCCAGGCCGCCGGTATCGGCGCAGATCGCTTGCTCGACAACGCCTGCGGGGGGTGGAAAGGTCGCTGCGCCGCGCCTTCGTGATAGGCCAGCATCAGGTCGCGCCAAATCAAGCCGGCCCCGTTCGAGCCGGCAACCTCAGCCATCGGCGTATTGTCGAAGTTCCCCACCCAGACGCCAACCGTCACATCCTGCGTGTAGCCCATCGCCCAGGAGTCGCGCCAGTCGTTGCTGGTGCCGGTCTTCGCCGCCGCCGCCATCCCCTCGGGTAACTCCATCACGTTGTTCGCACCGAACATGTAGCGCCGCGCCTGATTGTCGCTGAGAATGCTGGTCAGCAGATACGCCACCTGCTCGCCCTGCGCGCCAAGCGTTTGCGGGCCAACACCATGCTGCCAGCGCTCGACCAACTCGCCCCGGCTGTTGGTAACTTTTAAAATAGCGACTGGCTGCTGATAGTGGCCGCCGTTGCGCAGCGTGTTATAGGCCACGCTCAAGTCGAGCAGCCGCACCTCGTTGCTGCCGAGCGCCATCGCGAGGCCCTGGCGTGTCGGATCGTCGAAGGTGCTGATGCCGACGCGCCCGGCCAGATCGACAAAGTTCGCGATACCGACATATTCCATTGCCTTTACCGCTGGAATATTCAGCGAGTTAGCCAGCGCCATACGTAAACGCATCGGGCCGTGAAAACGATTGTCGTAATTTTGCGGGCGGTAGGAAATGCCGTCGGCGTTGACCCACTCGCTCGGCGTGTCCCAGATCACTGTCGCGGGTGTCCAGCCGCGCTGCAAAGCCGCAGCATAGACGAAGGGCTTCAGCGCAGACCCAGGCTGACGCCGCGCCAGCGTAACGTTATTCTGGCCCTCAGGCGCGTTATAATCGACGCTACCGACCATAGCGAGCACCTGGCCGTCGGGCGCGAGCATGATCACACCGGCGTTCGACGCATTTCGCGGCCGCAGTTCGTCGATGCGCTGGCGCGCGATCTGCTCGGCGCGATTCTGCCAGTAGAGATCGATGCTGGTGGTAACGCGCAGCCCAGCGCGGTAGAGCACCTCCGGGCCATAGCGCCGCTCCAGTTGGTCGCGCACGTAGAAGACGAAGTGTGGCGCGAGAATACCGGTAGTGGGCACAACGAGGCGGATCGTCTCAGCGAAGATCGCATCGGCGTCAGCTTCACTCAGATCTCCACTTCGTACCATCGCATCGAGCGTGATCCGTTGCCTGCCGCGCGCGCCCTCGAGGTTGACAAAGGGGTTCAGCACCGTTGGCGACTGCGGCAGCCCGGCGATCAGTGTCATCTCGCCTGGCGAAAGATCCCACACATGTTTACCAAAATAAGTCTGGGCGGCGGCCTCCACGCCATAGGCCTGGGCACCGTAGTAGACCTCGTTGAGGTAAGTGCCGAGGATCTGGTCTTTGCTGTAACGTCGGCTGACCTGAAAGGCCAGCATGGCCTCACGCAGCTTGCGCTCGTAGCTCAACTCGCTGCGCTCTTGCGGGTCGAGCAGAATAGTACGCACCAGCTGCATTGTAATCGTGCTAGCCCCGCTAACGATCTCGCCGCTCTGATAATTTTGCCACAGCGCGCGCAGGATGCCGCGCGCATCAACGCCAGGGTTCTCGTAGAAGCCCGCGTCCTCGACTGCGATCGTGGCCTGTTTGAGCAGCGGTGGCATCTGCTCGAAGCTGACGACTGTGCGGCGGCCATCTTCGGGGCCGACCAGTTCATACAAGAGCGTCTGGCCATCGCGGGCGTAGATCTGTGTGGTCTCAAACGAACGATGGCGCCCGATCTCCGCCGGATCGGGCAGGTCGGTGCCATAGCGGTAGTAGAGCCAGAGGCCGCCAGCAGCAGCACAGAGCAAAAACAGCAGGTTCAGCTTTATAAAGGCCAGCGACAAACGTCCGACAAACCGTAGCGGCGAGAAGGGCTGCGGTCGGCGGCGGCGACGCCATGTAGATGAAGCGCTTTTTTTAATGCCTGCCATGACAGTGGCCTGATGCCATTGGCCCGCACCGCCGACCCGCGCGCGCGGGAGAGGAGTGCCGCGTCAGCGGCGGGGTACGAGTGTTCGGCGCGAACTAACACTACTCACTGTACGTAATCCACTAGGGCCGTCGTACAAGTGGGAAGAACAGCCGCTCGTTCTGCGGGCTACTCGCCGGTGCGCCACCGCCCGACCAGGCCGGGTTATCGCCGACAATATCGAGCGAGCGCAAGCCCGCGCCGTCGAGCCGCACGACGTGCAACACAAGGTTTTCGGCCTCGCCCGCATCTGTATCGCGCACGAAAATGATCCAGTTGCCGTCGGTAGACACGCGCGGCGAAAGCGATGGCTGGCCAAACGGGCCGCTCGTGAGCTGGGTGAAATTCGTCAACGCGCCATCGGGCTGCACATCGGCGCGCCACAGCTCCTGCTGGCCGGTGAAATCGGCTGAGACGACTATTGTAGCGCGATTCGGCACAAAATCGCTATCCTCAACATTTGCGCCATCAAGGCAGCTTTCCGCACCGGTGGCCGTATTTTCGATACAGAGGCGCGGCGTGTCGTAAACACCGCTAGCCACAATATTGCACCAGGCGCGGTAGCTATAGGC
>JAAUTF010000263.1 GCA_012031775.1 Candidatus Altimarinota bacterium
CATGAAGACGACGATCGCGAGCAGGGAGGAGAAGTGGTAGCCGTGGCGCTTCGTGAGCGACCACGCGCTTTCCGTCGCCAGCCTTTCCGAGGCGCCGCCGACGCCGAGTTCTTACGCCACCCGATGGGCGCGGCGCACAGCACGTGATAGCGCTGCTGGTTGATGGACTACGCTATGGCTATGTATCGTTCGAACGCAGCGCGGCCTTACTGGTTGAATTGAAGCCGCTTGCCCCGCAATTGGTGGCAGTGCTCGAACCGCAGCTACGCGACATCGCGGACGCGCTTGCCTCCTACAATGCCGGCACTGTTGCGCTAGCAGCTGGCGATTTTGTAGCGGTTGGAGAGGCCTACTTGCGCGCGCATTCCCTCGACCCGACTACTACAGTGCATCTTACGTGCTCGGCCCCTTTGTCAACGAAATATATGCGGGGCGTGTCGAGCGCGGGCTTAGCGCCATTGAATCTATCCTGCCGCGCCTCAGCCAAGACTCGACGTTGGCCAATACGCTGAACGATGTGTGCTGGTTCAGTGCGCTCCATCGCTACAGCGAAACCTCTGGCGCGTGGACGTATCAAGATCGGGTGCTTGCGCTCTGCGACCAGGCTGTCGCGCTCGATCCCGACAACGCCGATGTGGCCGACAGCCGCGGCCTTGTGCGCGCGCTCAGCGGCGATATCGCAGGCGCGATCGCCGATTTTCAGAATTATATCGACGCTAACAGCCCCGACAGTGGGCTTGTGAAACTGCGTGTGGCCTGGATCGCCGCACTACGCCAAGGTCGCTTTCCTTTTACCACCGAGTATCTAGCTGAGATTCGCGGTGATGCAGTGGAAAGCGATTAAAGGCGTGCCCTCAATCACAATCTTTCTTTCCGCTACCGCTGATGTTACAATGACAAGAGGGGGCGTGCTGCGCCCCTCTGCCGTGAATAAATAGCTTACCCGGCGCAAAACCATGATCTTCGATCTCCTCATTCAACGAGCCCACGTGCTGACTATGGAAGGGACGCGCGCAGTGGTGCTGCGCGACCATCAGATCGCACTCATCGGCGGCAAGATCGCCGCGATCGCCCCGCACATCGACGCTGGTCTAGCGCGCGAGCTTATCGACGCGCACGGTATGCTGGCTATGCCGGGCCTCGTCAACTGTCATGCGCACATTCCAATGGGTATGTTTCGTGGTATCGTTGAAGATGTTCCTGTCGAAGAGTGGTTTAACAACTATATCTGGCCGATGGAGACCAATCTGACGGCGGAGGATGTCTACTGGGGTTCGCTACTGGGCCTGGCCGAAATGATCGAAAACGGTGTCACAACCGTGGCCGATCACTATTTTATGCCCGATCAGATCGCCCGTGCCGTCGAGCAATCTGGCATGCGTGCTGTGCTCGCCGAAGCGCTGTTTGGCGGCGTGGGTGCCGAACAGCGTCTGGCTGCGAGCCTGGAGTTTGCCGCTCAGTATCACGGCAGCGCTGCTGGGCGGATCAGTGTTGTGCTCGGCCCGCACTCACCCTACACCTGCGAGCCCGAATTCCTTAGCGCTGTCGCTCGGGCCGCCGTGCAGCACAAGCTCGGCGTGCATATCCATCTTTCCGAGACCCTCGATCAGGTCGAGTCGAGCCTGGCCCAATACGGTAAAACGCCGATAGGGATGGCGCAGGCCAGCGGACTCTTCGAGGTACCCTGCATTGCGGCGCACGTGGCGCATCCCGCCCACGGCGACATTGCCGCTCTCAGCCAGCACGGCGTTGGGGTAGCTTGCTGCCCCAAAACCTCGATGAAACTAGGTATCGGCGTGGCACCAGTGCATGTCTTGCGCAGCTCCGGCGTAGCCGTAGGCATTGGCAGCGATGGGGCAGCTAGCAATAACAGTTACGATATTCTCGAAGCAACTCGCCTGATCGCCCTACTGGAGAAGCATACGCTTGCTGACGCTCGCACGCTGCCGGTCGCCGAGGCGCTTGGCCTTGCAACGCGTGAGGGTGCCCGCGTGCTTGGTTTGGCCGACCGCATCGGCACGCTCGCGGTTGGCAAGCAGGCCGATCTTCTGCTGTTACGGCTCGACGGCGCGCATCACACGCCACAGCACGACATCGCCGCTAATTTGCTCTACAGCGCTCGCGCCGCCGATATCGATACTGTACTTGTCGATGGGCACGTTCTGATGCGCGATCGCCGCCTGCTCACTATCGATAAGGCACAGGTGCTTGGCGAGGTCAACGCTCGTAGTGAACGGCTTACCCAACGCCGCACTGGCAAACGAGTGCAGTCCTACCCCGCAGCGTGAAGCGTGATCGACTTTCGCTTCCCTGTAGAACACGCAGCACGCATCAGCACCGCAGCCGACCTAGCAGATGCTGGATCAGACACAAACCGATGCCGAGTACCGTCAACGCAATGATGGTGAGCAGCGGCCCGCCTGTGCTGATCTGGCGTTGCACAAAGAGCGCTGCGATGCCGATACTGCAGCCCAGCACGAGCGCTTCAATCCATATACGGCTCACGGCGTTTTAACCTTATGTTCTTCTTCTTTGGTAAGGTCGCGACCTTGCTCAAGCCGGTAGTTTTCGCCGCCGGTATACGGCGCTTTGCCAGCCTCGCGCACAATAACTCCAGCCTGCACCAAGAACCAGAACACCCCCCAAATGAGCCCGGCCAGCAGCACCAGAGCGCCAAGAAAAAGCACGATAAGTATCAATGTGCTCACGGTAAAACACCTCCCTGTATGGACACAGCGCGCTGTGTCTTTGGCTACGTTTGGGTAGCCGTCTTCAAATATTGAATGTTCCTGCCCTAAGACAAGGTTGCAAAAAAGCCGTTCGTGTTGGTCAGTGGTGGCACCGCTGCCGCCACCACTGACCAGCACAACCCCGTTCCTGAACCGGGCGTTCGCCAGAATGGTCACGTCCTGGCGAACCATGGCTTGAGCCTTAGCCCTGCAACGTGCCAGACCCGTGAAGTCTGAACCAGACGATTCTCTCCCTCACCCCTGCGCCAACAGATCATTAGCCTTCGCATCGATGTCGGCTGCTGCTGCCTCGGGCGTTACATTGTTGTTCCAGACCTCGCCGAGCGTGGGTCCCATCACTTCGTTCACCAGTTGGGCGGATTTGCCATGGTACAAATCGCCGATGCGCGCATCGCCCAGGGTGTCTACCACCGACTTGAAGCCGGTCGGAAGCCCTGCCAGGTAGGCCGGGTCTTCGCGCTCGGCGCGGCGGATCGGGATCCAGTCGCGATTCGTGACCAACTCTTTCTGGTAATCGGTGGCCGACCACTTGGCCCAGGCAATCGCTGCCTCGGGGGCCTTTGAGGCATTCGCGACAACCCAACCGCCGAACCAGAAGGGCAGCGCCCGCTGATCTTTCCAGATCGGCAGCGGTGCCATATCCCACTGGAAGGGCGAATCGACGTTGCTAGACATATACCAGGTGCCGTCGGCGACCATGGCCAGTTTGCCGGTCTGGAAGAGCGAGACATCCTGGGCGATCGCCGCCGCCTGCGTTGCGTCGGGCGAGACTTTATGCACATAAACCGTATCGAGCAGCCACTGAAGCCCCTCGACGTTGCGCGGGTCGCTCACGGTGAACGCAGTCGGCTCGATCACTTTATCGAAGAAGGCCGTACCAGCCGCCCAGCCGAAAGTCTGCGCGCCCCACCAGGCCCCGAGCGCACCCTTATCGAAGCCCCACTGGGTTGTCTCGCCGCCCTCGGTGATCGTCAGCTGTTTGGCGACCTCGAGCAGCTTATCGTACGTCCAGGTTGAGTCGGGGTAAGCGACGCCCGCCGCGTCGAAGATATCCTTGTTATAGTAGAGCGCCATCATCTGGATGTTCTCAGGCAGGCCGTAAAGGTTTGTGCCGTCGAAGCGCCAGAAATCGTAGAGCTCGAGCGGGTACTGCTCGGTATTGGCGAAGTCCGCCACACTGTCGATATCGGCCTGAAGGTTGCGCAGCAGGCCAGACTTATAGTGCGTGTAGGCCTGAACGTCCCACATATAGGTGTCGATCGGGTCGTTCGCGGCATACGCGAGATCGAGGCGCGACCAGTACTGGTCGTAGGGCAGGAGCTGCAAATCGATCTCATACTGGCCCTGGTAGATCGTGTTGAACTGCTGGGCGCGCAGCTTAAAATTCTCGTCGAGCACGGGGCTATTCAGCCACATCATGGCCCGAATCCTCTGCACACCGCCGGATGCCTGGGCGGGTGCCTGCGTTGAAGCGGGCGCTGCGCCCTCACTGTTCGGTGCCTGGGCCGCCGGTGCGCCGCCACACGCTGCCAGCACCAGCCCGGCAGCGCCAACGGTGGCCCCGCGCAAGAACTGACGGCGGCTAAGAACGGGCCTGTCATTCGTCTCCATTGACACGTTGTACCTCCTGATAAATGGGGAATTTGTGGCCCAGTAGGCGTTCAGCACGCTGAACCCCACCGGTCTATAGAGCTACCCTTTAAGACCACTAGTAACAATACCGCGTACGAAATAGCGCTGTGCGGCGAGGAAAAGGATCAGCGGCGGCAGGATCGACATCGTCACCGCTGCCATCAGCAGGTGCATCTGCGGCCCGATACGCGGCGAGCCCTGGAAAAACGAGAGCGCGACCGCGATCGTGTACTTCTCTTCGTCGGCCAGGTAAATCAGCGGCAGAAAAAAATCGTTGTACGTCGCAACAAAGGTAAATACCGCTACCGTAGCCAGCACCGGCTTGCTGAGCGGCAGCATAATGCTCCACCAGATACGGTAGACGCTAGCCCCGTCGATCTTGGCGGCTTCCTCCAGTTCCATCGGGATCGTCATGTAGAACTGGCGCAGCAGAAAGATGTTAAAGGCGCTGCCAAAAAAAGCTGGCACAATCAGCGGCAGGAAGGTGTTGACCCAGCCGATCGCGTTGAACATCAGATACGTCGGCACCAGCGTGACCGCGCCCGGCAGCATCAGAGTGGCCAGCACCAGCATAAAGATAACATTTTTGCCGGGGGCGTTGAGCCGTGCAAAGCCATAGGCGGTAAACGAGCACGAGAGCAGGGTGCCAACCATCACCAGCGAGACAATAATCGCGGTATTTGATCGCATAGAGGTGAAAGGGCACGCGGGTGAGCGCAACCCAGAAGTTAGCGAACTGCGGCGGCAGCGGGATCCAGATCGGCGGTGCCACATAGACCTGTTCGGGAGCCTTGAGCGCCGTCGAGAGCATCCAGAAAAAGGGCAGCAAAATCAGCAGCGCGCCCGCGCAGAGGATCGTAAAGACCAGCGCGGTAAAAGTGCGGTCTTGAAAGCGGCGCGTGCGCCAGAACGGCAGCGCGGTGTTGTGCGTTGTCATACTCAACTCCCCTGTCGCTCGTTTTCGTAGTAGACCCAGAGCGGCGACGACTTGAAGACCAGCAGGGTCAGCAGCATTACGACCACAAAAATGAACCAGGCGATCGCTGCCGCATACCCCATATTCAGATATTGAAAGGCGTGCTGGTAAAGGTAGACCGAGAGAAACAGCGTGGCGTGGTTCGGCCCGCCGCGCGTGATCACAAAAGCGTCGGTGAAGACTTGTAGTGCACCGATGATGCCGAGCACCAGATTGAAGAAAGTGACGTTGGAGATCAGCGGCAGCGTGATACGGCGGAACTGTGTCCAGCGGCCGGCACCATCGATTTCAGACGCCTCGTACAGCTCGTGCGGAATGCCCTGTAAACCGGCGAGGAAGATCAAGGTAGTGCCGCCGAGGCCCCATACACTGGTGATGATCAGCGCTGATAACGCCCAGCGCTCGTCGAGCAGCCAGGCCGGGCCTTGAATGCCGATGTTGCCGAGCAGCACGTTGATCACGCCAAACTCGGCGTTAAATAGCCAACGCCAGAGCATAGCAACGCCGACACCTGAGATCACGGTGGGCATGTAGTAGATCGAGCGGAAGATCATTACGCCACGCATCGCGTGGTTGAGCAATACGGCCAGGCCAAGAGAGAGCGCCAGGCCCAGCGGCACACTCACCGCTGAGTAAATAGCACTGACCCGCAGCGCTTGCCAGAACAGCCGCTCCTGAAACATCTGGGCGTAGTTCTCAATACCGATCCACTGCGGCGGCGTGAGGATGTTGTACTCGGTGAAGCTCAGCCACAGCGAGATCAACACCGGCCCGAGCGTAAACAGCAACAGGCCCAGAATCGCGGGCAGCATAAAAACATAGGCGTGTAAGGCCTCACGGTTCCAGCGGCGCGAATTTTGTTGCGCCACCACCGCACGCTCACGGGGGAGCGTCTTGCCTGAAGGCGGGAGCGTTTGCACCAGCGTGACTCCTCTCTGAGTACAACCGGCGTTCATATATGTGAACTATATTCGCAATTGAGAATATATGAAGTATAACATGTAGATCAGAGAGATGTCAAGAAAAGAAGCGCGTTTGCGATGCCCATCACCGAGCTTGGATCAGAACCAGCGCCGATCCTTCTTCCGGCAGCCCGTCGAAGTTCAAGCCGCTGTGGAGCAGTTCACTGCCATCACGCTGCTCGATGCGGTCTTCGCCAAGCCAGGTGAGCGTGTAGCGCCGTGCAGGGTCGATTTGTTGCAGCACGACACTGTACTGCGGCTCAGCACCAGGCAGACGAAAGACGGCCAGCAGGTGTTCGTCGCCGCCGGGCATGGCATATTGAAAGGCAACGCGGCGCTCGCCCAGGCCTTCGCGTTCCGGCGGTGCGCTCAGACGCAGCAGATCGGCCTGCTGAACGAAGCGCCGCACATACTTCTTGTAGTCGGCGATGTGCGCGCGATAGCGCTCGGCCACCCAGGGCGGCAGTTCCGGCAACCGCTGCGAAAAGCCGAAGCGGCGCAGCATCGAGATACGGGTGTAGTAGTCGATCTGATGCGGTTTCAGCGCCGGATCGCGCGGGTCGAAATTCTGATGGCGGTGCTTGGCAACGCTCCACTCGCAGTAGCCCCAGTGTAGCAGCGCGTCGGGGGCCAACATCACGCTCGCGCCCCAGAAGCACTGCAAACTATGCTCGGGCCAGTCGGGGTCGCTGAGAAAGGCCATATGCGTCTGCCGCGCGATACCCAGATCGATGCGCAGCCCGCCCGACGAGCAGTTCTCAAGCACCACGTGCGGGTAGCGGCGACGGATCTCGGCTAGCAGCGCGTAGTACCCCTGATAGTGCGCGTACAGCCCGTCGCCTGCGCCGTGGCCGTGATCAGTCCGGTCGCAACCCGCGCCGGGGTCGAGATTAAAATCAAGTTTCACCCAATCGCAGCCGTATTCCCTGATCAATCGGTCTAGGGTCGCCAAAGCCCAGGCCTGGCCTGCCGCGCTACCAAGACAGACGTAGCCCAACCCTGCGCCAGCACGTGTCGCGATCATGGCCGGGTGGTCTTGCGCCACCTGGGCGAGCGTGCCCAGCGCCTCGATCTCGCACCACAGCCCGAAGGCCATGCCGCGTTCGTGGACGTAGTCGGCCAGCGCACGCAAGCCGCTCGGGAAACGCCGCGTATTAACGAGATGCCAGTCGCCGCGATAATCGTACCAGTGCGTTGCCGGGTCGCTAGGCCCGAACCAGCCTGCATCGAGCGTGCAGACCTCCACTCCCAATGCGGCGGCGACGTCGACGTTGGCGCGAAAGATCTGCTCGTCGATCTGGCTGTCCTCGTAGCTCCACCAGTGGTTCCACTCGACTGGCAATGTATCCGCGAGCGGATTGTGCGGGTACCAGAAGTGCCGCCCGACGTGGGCGAACTGCGTGCTGACACTGTTCAGATCGTCGCCCGGTGCCAGCGCCACCACAAATGGCGGTGCGTCGATCTGGGCACCAGACACT